>JAITDB010000017.1 GCA_031282785.1 Holosporaceae bacterium | reverse complement strand
GCGGAAAATTGCTCCACCGGCGAGCAAAAAGCATTTTTGATTTCGCTAATCCTGGCAGTTTTCAGAATTTACCAGAGATCCCGCAGCGGCACTCCTGTATTATTGCTGGATGATCTCATGGTGCATCTAGACGAAAATCGCAGACGAAATCTGGCAAAAGAACTCACAAGCCTGAATGTGCAGACGTTTTTTACCGGCACGGACATAAATTTTTTCAAAGATATTTTGCCTCTATCTCAGGTATATCATGTGGAAAAATCCCTGTGCACTGCCGTTAAGTTCTCCGAAATTCTCTAAAAAATATGTTCACCACTCTCCACCGTCTTCTAAAATTATACATATTCGTTGGTATATTTTAGTCGATCGTTTGCCTGCTCCAGCGCTCGCGTATTCGGACTCACGCCATAGTCATAATTTTCGATCGCAGATGATTTTTCATCCTCATCAATATATTTAAACCAATCGCTTATCTGCTCTGGTGCACATATATTCGGATTCAGAACAATGTCATCTAATTCAATTGTAAATGGCTCTTCATCATCAGTCAGAACATTTATTGCGGCAGAGGGCTTTGCAATCGGCAAAGATGATGTGGTAGTCTCAAATAGCAATGTTTCCAATGGCTTGTCCCTATTATACCGCAAAATAGTGTTATACTCTTTATATTCTTCTTCGGATATGTATGTTCTAAATTTAAGAGCATTAAGAACATATTCCTCGCTTGCAAGTACATATTCTAGATCCATTTTTAATGCGCGAGCCAAATCTGAAATTTTAATACGCTCGTCCATCAATGTTTTTATGGCGAGGATAACACTTCCGACGATAATCTGTTTATAATGCGAAATCCGATCTTTCGGTTCCATGCTGACAAATACGCGGTCGCTCAAAATCATTGTTGTGATTAATTCCATGCGCCCGAACATAGTTTGTTTTAGCAGCGGATTTCCTATCATCTGTTGAAAAAAATTAAAAATATCTAGCCACTCCGGTTGTATTGACGGCGAAATCATAGATTGGTTCGGAAAAAATTTACTATATACGTATGATACAGAATTTAAATGCGTAATGAGTCGTAGTGCAAATATTTTTCCCATTTCATCTGTTATTTTTTGGTCGTTAGGCACAGAAATATTATTAACACTTTCCACCAACTGCCCCTTCTGAACATTCGTTAAAACAGTCTTACCCCCACGTTGTAACTGAATCTTCGCCATAGAATCACATAAAACATTGCCATATTTATCGTATTGACGATTGACTTCAACCACCAAATCGCAGTCGTCTAACAAAGCATCTCTCAATGTTTGCAGGTCCAAGGGAATCATAACCATGCTTTTGTTATAGCTGATCCTGTCCTGAATGTCGGTGCACTGTATCTCACCAGATGCCTCATTTTCTATCTTGTCTACGTATACTCCAACAACACTGTCATTTATTTTTTCTGTTCCAGGAAAAAAATACACTATAAATCCCGGTTTTAAATATTTTTCTAAATTTTCGGCGAATTCCACCGAAAGCGTAGCATAACCACGGCAATTCTTGAGTCCATTGGTTCCAAAAACTTGACTATTCTTCGAAAAATATTTGGTTATGACTCCAGTATACGCCACATCATTAACATCGACGATGTCAGCATGAACGGTATTGTAAAAAAACAATAGCAATATTACGCAGTAATTATAAAATTTCTCCAGCATTCCGCTCTCCACTTATAGATTAGAAGAATATTATATCACTTATACAAAAAAATAGTCAACAAAAAAGGACAAATATAATCAATAAAAAAAATCAAAAATATTTTTACTATAAAAGAAGTAAACCTATTAAAAAACACATCTTACTGTTTTAAATTAACAAAAATTTAATAAATCATATGCTATTCTTACAGCGGATACTGCCGTTTATGGAGATATATATGATAGACATCGATGAATTAACGCGTCCCATCGCAGAAGATGACGAGTGCGGACAGTATCTGAAATATGAACTATTGTACGACCAAATAAAAGAATGCCGTCGCGAAGATGATCTGCAGCTGACCCAGGGAGTCTGGAAAACCGAACCCAAAAAAGCCAATTGGAAGGAAGTCAAAAAACTCTGCAGCGATGCCCTCCAACATGAAACAAAAGATCTCCAAATAGCAGTGTGGTTGCTGGAATCGCTGCTCATGCTTCACGGATTCCAGGGACTCAATCAGGGAATACAACTGCTCTATACCCTATGCAGTAAATTCTGGGATAGTATTCATCCGCTTCCAGACTGGGAAAATAAAAATATCATTGCCCGCGTGGCTCCTATGTATTTTTTGGCAGAAAAAGTTGCAGAAAAAATTCCGCTGATACCCATAACCGCTCCCATGGACGGCATTTCCAACGTCTATAGCCTGTCCGACTGGTTTACCGCTCGCCACAACATTCGCACAAAAAATAATAAGGGTCTACTGCCAAAAGATCTGAAAAAAAGCGTGTCCGCCACTCCTGCAGAATTTTTTCAGCAGCTGGCAGCGGATCTAGATAATGTTCAGGAAAATCTCAAAAAACTCGACGATCTGCTGGTGGAATTTGGTGGCGGCGACAGTCCCAGCTTCCGCATAATTTACGGTAACTGCACCGATATAAAGCAAATAAACAACAGTAACCTGGAAAACACCAAGATACGCGTCACAAAAAATACTCCGGACCAAAATAACAGCAACGACATTGAATTGGATCACATGCTAACCGAAGAAGACGACGGTAAAAAAACTATGGAAAAAGCAGCGAGTCCAAAGGAAGCCACAT
>JAITDB010000135.1 GCA_031282785.1 Holosporaceae bacterium | reverse complement strand
CGTTAATTTTCGAGATGTTAACGTTTTTTTTGACACTTTTTTGATAAAATGATACCTGGTGGAAAATGTCCTGCACGGCACTGGGGTCGGCTTTCATTATTTTATTCGTAGGGTGGTAAGCTACACTATCATCGAAGCATCCATGATTCGTCTCGAATGCTCCTGATTATTTTACGCGTATCTTAATATTTCCACCGGATTTATGCGGCTTGCTTTTTTTGCCGGGTATAAAGTCGATAGGCAAGATAAAATCAGCGATACCACAACAGTCACTACGACATCTTCCGGACGCAGCAGCGACGGCAAATGCGTCAAGAAATACACTTCCGGAGAAAAGACCTGCGTTTGCAGCAAATTTTCCAGCAGCGCCTGTATTTTTTGGATATTCATAGAAAACAGCAATCCGAGAATTGTCCCAATGCTCGTGCCGAAAATCCCGATGAAGGCGCCAATCATAAAAAATATTCTGGAAACGGATCTTCTAGTCAGTCCGATGGTTCTGAGAATAGCGATGTCTTTTTCTTTGTCTTTTACCAGCATGATCATGCAAGAAATTACATTGAAACTGGCCACAAGAATTATAAGCGTTAGAATGAGAAACATCACATTGCGCTCGATTTCGACGGCTTTCATGAACGAGCTGTTGTTTTCCTGCCAATCTGTGACGTGAAAATCGTCGGAAAATTTTGCGTCTATCTGGGATTTTATTGCAGATATTTTCATGGGATCGTCCACAAAAACAGAAATCGTGTTCACCATTCGGGGCATTTTGAACAACTTCTGAGACATTTCCAGCGGAATAAAGACCACAGACATATCATATTCATGCATACCGGATTTAAACGTTGCTACCAATTTGAAAGTTTTTTTGCGTGGCACGAATCCGAATCCAGTTTCATCCAATTCCGGAACCATGATTATCACGTCGTCTCCCAGATCGAGTCCAGAGCGATGCGCCAGCGATTCTCCAACCACAATGCTGTCTTCGGTGGAAAAATCAGCGATGTCTCCGCTCTGGATACCGTCTACGATTAGCTCCTTCTGCCCCAAATCGTCCGGAGCAATGCCGTGGCAGAGTGCTCCCCGCACGCTTTTGCCGTTAGACAGCAGCGCCTGCTTTTCGATCACCGGCACCACTTGCCTGACGCCGTCTAGGGAGGCGATCTGCTGCACAGTGTCTTCGTAATTCACGCTGTCGTTCAGCGGATGTAGTGCAACATGACCATTAAAACCAATGACCCGCTCTGTGAATTCTTTGCGAAAACCATTCATAACAGAGGTCACAATGATCAGTGTAGCCACTCCCAGAGCTATGCCCACAAGCGAGAAAGCTGCTATCGCTGAAATAAATTTCTCCCTTCTGTTGGATTTTATGTATCTCCAGGCAATTAATAGCTCTGTTTTAAACACTTTTATCGAAATCTCCCAATTATTTTTTCCGGAGACATCTCGATTACCTCTCCGGTTTTTCTATTTTTGAGTTCCACGATGTCGTTTTTTATTTTTTTCTCTCCTACCAGTATCTGCCATGGAATTCCGATGAGATCTGCGTCGGCCAATTTTTCTCCAACGCTGATTTCTCGATCGTCGTAGAGCACTTCTTTTTTCGTCGAAGCATTACTGCAGCAGCAATTGCAATTTATGGCATCGTAGATTTTTTGAGAGACCTCGCGGCATTTTTCATTTTTATGATGCAAATTGAGTATGGTTAGATCAAACGGAGCCACAGCTTCCGGCCATACGATACCTTTTTCGTCGTGGGACGATTCTATGATGGCCGCAATCAATCGCGACACGCCAATGCCGTAGGATCCCATTTCCGGATATATCTTATTGCCGTTTTCATCTAGTACGAACACATTCATGGCTTTGGAATACTTGGTGCCGAAGTAAAAAATATGTCCGACTTCAATGCCTTTTGAAACCATTAATTCGTTTTCCGGAATTGGACACGTGTTTGGATCGTATTTTTCGTCGGCGACGGCGAATATGATCATGAGTTCTTCGTCCGAGGCTGTCGATAATTTTTTGTCGTAGTACAGAGTGCTTTCGCCGGTATCCGCCAATATTTGAAATTCATGACTCATGTTGCCGCCAATGGCTCCGGAGTCCGCTTGCACTGGAATCGGCGTTAGTCCCATGCGACGAAATGTCTTGATATATGCACGGAACATGTTCATGTAGGCAGCCTTGGCTCCCTCGAAATTTATATCAAAGGAGTATGCATCCTTCATCAAAAATTCGCGCCCTCTCATAACGCCGAATCTCGGACGAATTTCGTCCCGGAATTTCCAATGAATCTGATAGAGACACAACGGAAGTCCGCGATAACTCTTGACGTATTTTCTGAAAACGTCGGTGGCCTGCTCTTCGTTGGTTGGACTGTAGAGGAAATCGCCGCCTTTGCGATCCTTCAATCGTAGCATTTCCTTGCCGTAGGCCTCGTAGCGGCCGCTCTCCTGCCATAAGTCCGCTGGCTGAATCGTGGTGAAGTACATTTTCTGGGAATTTATGCGCTCCTGCTCCTCATGGATTATGCCGGAAATTTTGTCCAGGACTCGAACTGCTAGCGGGAGCCAATAATATATGCCAGATGCTGCCTGAGAAATCATGCCAGATCTCAGCATCAATATGTGCGATGCGATTTTGGCATCAGCAGGAGTGTCCCGGGACGTCGGAGCAAAAAATTTCGAAAATAACATGGCACCTCCCGCAAAAATAATAATCATATGTATTACATTCTCCCTAAAAAATCAAGAAGTTTTACAACGGAAACTTTTGTTTCTTAATAATGGAGAGAGCAAAAATAATTCAAAATGCAGCATCAAGGGGTTTTCTAAACTGAAAATACTTTCTATTATTCCCTACGATAGTGATTTGATTAAAACTTTGCAAAATAGTAGATTATTATTAGAAGTTTGGGAGATATTAAGACGATTTGGCTAGAACCTACGACGTAATCAACAAATTTTTATAGGAATCCTAATGAAAATTACCTTCGGAAAAGCACTGGATATCTTTAACTATCCATTTTTTAAATTATTGAGCACTGCTCACGAAGTTCACGTACAGAATTTCGACGAACAATCGGTGCAGATCAGCGATATCCTGAGCGTGAAAACCGGAGGATGCTCCGAAGATTGCGCCTACTGTGCCCAATCGGTCAGAAACGAAACGAAGATCCCGAAGCAGCCAATGCTAGATCCGGAGACAGTACTAGAAGTGGCTCGCCGAGCCAAAGAACGCGGCGCGAGTCGATTCTGCATGAGTGCGTCCGGCCGCTGTATGACGTCCGAAGCCGAATTTGAGAAAATATGTGCAATGGTGACGTCCGTAAAAGCTCTCGGATTGGAAACTTGTGTCACACTCGGTTTTTTAACGGAGCCCCAAGCAGCAAAATTAAAAAAATCCGGCCTGGATTATTATAATCACAACGTGGACACATCTCCGGAGTTTTATTCGCACATCGTGTCTACCAGAACCATCGACGATCGCATCAGAACGATAGAAATGATACAAGAAGCCGGCATCAACGTGTGCTCCGGAGGTATTGTCGGCATGGGAGAGACCAACGAAGACCGAATCAAAATGCTGGTTTTGCTCGCAAATCTAGAAATTCCGCCCCGCTGTGTGCCCATAAATAAGCTGGTGAAAATTCCCGGCACGCGTGTCGACGATTCAAGTCCCATAGACGACTTTGATTTCGTAAGAATGATCGCGCTGGCGCGCATTCTGATGCCGAAGTCCTACGTGAAAATCGCCGCTGGACGGAACACGCTGTCCGAATCGACCCAGGCTCTGTGCATATTTGCCGGCACCAACGCATTGTTTTCCAGCGAAAAATTGCTGACCGTCGATAATATAAAAGACAATGCCGATCGAAAGCTGTTCGATAAACTAAATCTTCGCATAGAAAATCCGCAGCTGTAATTCCAAAAAATTTTAGGAGAACTCTCATGGGTCTAAAAAAAACGTAGCTATTGTAAGTTTCGGCACTTTGTTAGAATGGGCGGAGTTTACATTTTTCGCCTACATGGCAGATTATTTGTCGCATTTATTTTTTCCCGTCGATGATGCCACTTTCGCACGTCTAAAAATTTACGGAGTGTTCGCTGCCAGCTATATCATGCGCCCGGTTGGAGCAATTATTTTCGGACACATCGGCGATAAATACGGACGCAAAACGCCCATGATAGCTTCGCTTTTGCTAATGGCATTGGCGACCTGTGGCATAGGAATATTACCGACATATGACTCCATAGGCAGCCTTTCCTCTTTTCTTCTGATTATTTTGAGAATGATTCAAGGAGTCGCTGTTGGTGGAGAATTCAACGGCGCCACAGTGCTACTCACGGAATACGATAAACGTCGCCCATTTTTGGCTGGTTCCTGGACTTCGTTTGCATCTTCAGCTGGTATGGCTCTGGGGAGTTTGGCTGCCACGCTTGTATCTTTTTCCAACAGCAGTTTTCTATGGAGAGTTCCGTTTCTGTTGAGCGCTGTTATTGCGTTAGCCGCAATATATTTGCGCCGAGATATGAAAGAAACCGACGACTTCTGCCGAGCCAAAGAAAATAATGAACTATTTAATATTCCGATATCTGCTGCTTGGCGTCACAATAAAGCTGGTTTGGCTTGCACCGCTGCTTTTTCCATATTCATTTCGGTTTTTGTTTACACCGGAAATATATATTACAGAACCATGGCGGTAAGTATTGGCGGTCTATCGGCGGGACAGGGCGCAACGGCAATTACGATCGGAGTAATGCTGAACACCATATTAACTCCAATCTTCGCTTACTTTGCCGATAAATTTGACGGATATAAAATATGCCTCAGCGGATTATTTTTTGCTTTGATCTTGAGTCCTTTGATAATGTTTCTAGCCATCAGCGGTAATTTTTCCTATACAGTACTGGGCCAATTGATATACGGGGTTCTTGACGCCATCGTCTCAGCTACGGCATCTACAATACTGCTGAGACAATTCAAAACTGGCACAAAATACAGCGGTAGCAGTCTGGCGTGGTCTGTAAGTACGGCCATATTCGGCGGAAGCGCACTAATGATAAACGAATTTCTTGTCGGACATTTAAATTTGCTTTTCGGACCAGGATTATACATGTCGCTCAGTGCTCTCATCTGCCTAATCACGGTCGGACACATTTGCAAAAAATCTATTTCGACTAATGTATAACTCTATTTAGGCAGCATTTTTTATATTTTTTCCCAGATCCGCAGGGACATGGATCATTTCTTCCCATTTTATGCCATTGTGCTAATTCTGGAAGAACTATATTGTTTTGCTTTAAACGAAGCCGATGATACATGAAAGTTACGCTAAAGGAAAGAGCTATCAGCAATTCTTCTCGCAGTTCCGGAGTAATTTCTTCTTGAGATATACATAGTTCTGAGTCCTCGGTGTCTTGAAAAGCCAGGATAAAAATCGGGAAAAAGACTATACTTTCTTCCTCATCCTTCATTATCGGAGAAAATGCGTCGTCAGCCGAATCTACTCCCAGGAGGAATCCGATTGCCCACTCGTAACCAGCATCATCCGAATCCTCTTCGAGACGCGGTCCATATTTTCCGCTGCATAAACGATCGGCAACGTCGTCCCAATAGCGCGTAAGCAATCCGAGGAAAAAGTGAAATTGATGCTCGTCGTCAAACGGCAACTCCGCTTCGAGGCTATCTTCGCCAAATATTTTGGGTATATAAGCGCTTGCCGGAATTATATTAGGACAACAATGAAGTGCCGTGAAAAATCCATCTAACATTTCAAGAGTCATGGCGTCTTCATTTGGAAACGTGTCAAGAATTTCGCTCAGTTGCGCAACCTCTTCATCGCAGAGAGGCTTGGATACTTCATTATTCCAGTCTGGCAGCATTATTTTTTCCTTCAAATAAATATTGGTTCAAGAGTAGATTAGATTGATTTTCTAGCCCAATAAGGTAGGATATATCAATGAAAAATAGATACATAAAAAATACTCATATTTCTGAATCCCAATTTAGGAAAATTTTACGCC
>JAITDB010000133.1 GCA_031282785.1 Holosporaceae bacterium | reverse complement strand
AGGAGACCGAATGGCGTTTTAATCATAGGCATGAAAATATTTATAAATTGTTGTTAAGTAGGCTAAGAAAATCTCCTCTCTAATCTACTCTTGAACCTAAATTTAAAAAATAAAGATCGATTTTTTTTCTGATAAAAAATTTGCAGTTGCGTTATGATTTTTTTTCGAAAAAGAAAGATTTTTTTTGCAAATAGCATATAGACCACGCACAGGAGTACGCCGGACACAGACATTCCCAACACGAATTCGTTCATATCGCTTTCTGCAAATAGTAAAAGAGGAAACAGCAGTTTTACATCACCGCCTCCGATCAGATTTTTCCGATTCATGACGTAGGTGATCGCAAACACAGCAACAGCCATGGAGGCTCCCAGCACAAAATTGCTGCCGGACACTCCTAATACAAACGAAATCGCATATAATCCAAGCAGAAACAGCACCACCTCATTTTCTATGCGGAAGAATAGAAAATCATTGAGACTGACAATTACCAATGTTATTGCAAACAAACTCCATATAATCAATGTAACACCTCAATAAAAAACCCATAGGTAAACATTTAAGATATATATGTAAAAATTAGGTTAATTTATTGGGCGATTGAGATCTAATAGAAAATCGCTGAAATTCGGAAAATCTCGGCTCTGTAGATTTTATATGCAGGATAATTGCCGCCCGAGCAATATGACTCTCGAAAATGCCTCCGGTGGCTCGCCGGTTTAATTTACTCTCATGATTTCTATGCTTTCTTTATTGGCAGCAGCAATCAGCTGCTTATCAAACGTAGCTATGGGGCATTTGTATTTTTTAGCTAACAACAAATATGATGCGTCATATGCTGTTAATCCTGTCTCTGTAGCATATAAAAATAGCTTCATCGGATCAGATCGATATCTTTCAATGCCAATGGCATCAACGAAAGCAAAGCAATTCCTAATATCACCCGCAGACAAAGCCTGGTACTTGGCTGTTTTCCACATAACATTTGCAAACTCATAATCAAACAAATCTGTAGTAATGATTTTTTTTTCATCATCAAAAAAGCTAATTAATAATTCTTGTCTCACAAACTTTACGACAAACGATGTATCCAGCACTATCATTTTTTGCCCTCATTTCTGAATGCCATCATTTCTTCAAATGTAAGATTCAATTTTGGACATTTGTTTAAAAATTCTTTAATTTTTTCCGCTCTGTTACGACGTATTTTTTTGATAATATATGCCTCTCTGCCTTCAAACGTTACCGTTAATTCTTCGTCGTCTTTAAGCCGTGGAAGAATCTTGAACATTTCACTACGTAATTTAGTTAAAGATATTTGCATATTTCCTCTGTTATTTACCCAATATACGGGAATTATAATATGACCGCGGTCATATGTCAAGTTTCTCAAACTTCTTCTTCGAGTGTACGGGGTATTTTAAGGAACAATGCATCTTGACTTATCCGAGCAAAGTTGTATCTTATAGACCATTCGCTATAATATTGCTGTGTAGCGTAGCAGTGGGCCTGTAGTTCAGCGGTTAGAGCCCTCCGCTCATAACGGAGTAGTCGTAAGTTCGAATCTTACCGGGCCCACCATCATTACGGTGACAAGTGAAATTTCTAGATAGAGCAAAAATCTTTTTGAAAGCCGGCAACGGCGGCGATGGTTGTCTGAGTTTTCGCCGAGAAAAATTCGTTGAATACGGAGGCCCAGACGGCGGTGACGGAGGAAAAGGCGGCGATATAATAATCGAAGGCGCCAATCATCTAAATACGCTCATAGATTACAGATATCAGCAACATTTTTCCGCCCAAAGAGGAGAAAACGGTCGCGGCAGCAATAAATATGGAGCAAACGGCGCAGATCTGCTGCTGAAAGTTCCCATCGGCACCGAAATACTTGACGAAAGCGAAGAATTTGTGCTGGCTGACATCGTTCAAGCAGGTCAGCGGATTATCATTGCCAAAGGCGGTATGGGAGGTCGCGGCAATAATAAATTCAAGTCGTCCATTAACCAGGCTCCGCGCAAAGCCGAAAAAGGAATCGCCGGAGAAGAACTCTGGGTCTGGCTCCAACTGAAATTAATCGCAGATGCCGGTCTAATCGGATTACCCAACGCTGGAAAATCCACGTTTTTATCAGTGGCCACTCGAGCCAAACCGAAAATAGCAGATTATCCGTTCACCACTCTCATTCCTCAGCTGGGAGTAGCCTACGTCGACTCCCGAGAGTTCGTAATTGCCGATATCCCCGGCCTCATCGAAGGAGCACACGAAGGACGCGGACTGGGTCATAAATTCCTGGCCCATATCGAGCGCTGCAGCGTTCTCATTCATATCATTGACGCAACGCAGGAAAATGTCGCACGGGCCTACGAAACCATTCGCAACGAAATTGCAATGCACGGTGGCGGAATAGATACAAAACCCGAAATTATCGTTCTAAATAAAATCGACGCCATCGACGAAGCCAACGTCATGAAACTCAAAATACTTTTCGCAAATAGATATCAGAAAAATGTGCATTTAATATCTGCCTTCAATCCCGACGAAAAATTAACGGCTGTCCTGCGGGAAGCTACTGATTTCAAACAGAATACTCCGCTGAGCTCCGATAATGATCAAGACTCCTACGAAGATCAAAATAGTGAAATCTTACCACCCGTCGTTTTTTAAATTTTCTCCTTTCCGCCGGCGCGAAGCACACTCTCCACCAATTACCATACTGACAGAAATTTGAAAAAATTCCGTTAATTTTCGAGATATT
>JAITDB010000049.1 GCA_031282785.1 Holosporaceae bacterium | reverse complement strand
TCAGACATCCAGTCTCCTTCTTCAGTCTAACCCAGTTGCATATCGTCCGTTCTGATACTCCGTATCTTTCTGCTGCTTCATTATATTTGTGCCCAGATTCAACGTATCCGATAACCCTCATGCGCAAATCTTCACTATATGCATTCATTCCTTTTCTCCATATTTAATATCACTTGTAGTATATCATATCAATGCGAAACCTCATAGTGGATTATGTATACATTAAAATTCACAAGTCCTGGTACGTTTTACAACTTTGGCTCCATAACCATTGGTGATGATTGCGTTCTGTCTCTTGTTGATGAGAATAACAAAATACAAAACCTAGCCGCTTGTAACTATATTGGAAATACAAGTCATAACAGCGCGTTAAATGGAAAAGTAGGTGAAAATTATAAACAGAAACCAGATTACGCTTTAAATGCTGCCTACTATGATCTCATAAACGATAATGGAAAAGCTGAAGATTTTTTTGTTATTAACTCTATAGCAGGACTGGTCGATCAAGATGGAGAAAAAATTACCCCAACCAGTGCGAGGAATAAAAATATAAAACTACTGGTAAGTAATTCTGACAATACCTTACAATGGGATACATACATTATTAGCAGCAGTTCTAATACAATGGATCTTAATATAGGAGGAGGAACTTTTATAAATGATATAGCTTCTAATATAGAGAGCATAAAAAACGAGATACAAATAATTGGCAAGTCTCCTAAGAGTAATTGGCACCATACAGCCCTAAAAACACTCAGCGGTACCATCATAAATATAAGCGGTTCTACTAACACCTATGATGGTCACTCGAATTTTGACAACCTGCCTTCAGATGCTAAATTTGGTGGATCGATTTTCAGCATTGACGGCTATATAGATGAGATCTCCCCATCAACTGGTTTGGGAGAAGTCGAGCCTGTTGATAAGGCTACTACGGTTAACCAAAAAAGCGGTTACGTGAGATATTATGGAGATAATTCCTGGTACAACGGAGTTTTCACCGTAGCAAGTGGCGCAACGGCAGACATTGACACCACTGGATCCATCTTTGGCGGTGATATAAACCTTGAAACAGGCGCAAAACTAATCTGGCGAGGCGGTGCGAAGGATCCCAATAACAAACCTACTATTACTATGTTAGAAGGTTCACAGCTGGATTTTGTTTTGCCGCAGACTGGAGCAGATAACATATTTTCCGTATATGGCATCATAAAAACCGAAGAAACTGTGAGTGATGCGCAAATCAATATTGAATCTGGTACGATTTTCATCAAAAACGACTGCTCAGGCTTCAAAGGACACCTAGACGTCCAAGATGGCGCGCGAGTGATCGTCAGGAGAGATGTCGGCAGCAGCGGTCAGCATCATGGCAAAATGTTTGGAGGCACAGTTGCAACCGCAGGAAGCTTCTTCCTAGATACCGATAACGGACTGGAATCTCTGTACCTTACGAAAGGGCAAGTACATCTCACCGGAACTGAAGACAGCGCAGAAAATTGCTTGCAGAAGAATGTCCACAACGGACCAGATACTGAGGTTATCAATGAATTAGAAAATGCTGTATTTTACAAGTTCGTAATCGATGGTGTAAAATTCACACTGGGAAAAAACTTGCATTATGCGCGCTTTTTGGGAACATCCTACGTAGCTTCCAGCATCGACACGATGGACGGAGTGATATAGATAAAATACTTTGGAAATGCGGCCGGGGCTATAAATTTCCCCTAGGATGTTATAATCTTGGCGAGGATAGAGGATAATCGCATGAAAAAAGTCGGAATAGTCGGCATTACGGGACGCATTGGTGCTCTGCTGCAGGAATTGCTACGGGATTCATCGGAGCTTTGTCTCGGCGGAGGAGTGTCCGGTGCGAGTTCTCCGGCCGATTTCGCAGAGCTCGCTGAAAACAGCGATGTGCTGGTGGATTTTTCTCGGCCGGCCGCAACCGTTGTCGCAGCGGAATTTGCATCTCGCTATGGTACTCCGCTGGTGATCGGTACGACGGGCATCGCTCCGGCGGATCTCGAAAAAATCCGCGAATATTCTCGCCAGGTTCCTATTATGTACTCAGCAAATTTCAGCTTGGGGATTCAGCTCATGGCGATTCTGCTGAAAAAATGTTCGGCAGTGCTCTCGGATCTCGATTTTAGTATTGTGGATCTACATCATCGTTATAAAAAAGATTCTCCGTCTGGAACGGCGTTGTTTCTGGCAGAGCAGGTTCAGCAAAAAGCGCAGATTGTGTCCATAAGATCCGGCGATGTTCCCGGCGATCACATCTGCGACTTCTGCGGAGACGACGAAATGCTCACCATCTCTCATCGGGTGTTCAATAGAAAAGTATTTGCTGGCGGAGCACTGAAATGTGCTCTCTGGCTGACGAATCAAAAACCGGGAGTGTATAGCATGGCGGATTATCTGCGGGAAAAAATCGGAGACCGTTGGTCATGACTGAAAACGAAAAAAAAATCGAAAATAGAGTCGAAGAAATTTGCAAAAGATTGACGAAATCCTTCCCGGACACTAGGACAGAACTGGAATACGCTTCTGATTATATGTTTCTGGTGTCGGTGGTGTTGTCGGCGCAGTCTACTGACGTCCAGGTGAACAAGGTCACAACTCGCCTCTTCAAAAAATGTCGCACCGTAGACGATATGCTCACTCTGGGACTTGATAATCTGCTGCAGGAAATAAAATCCATAGGACTCTACACAAGAAAAGCAGAAAATATTATGGCGCTTACTCGAATATTGAAGGAAAAATACGCCGGCGCCGTCCCTCGCTGCCGAGAGGATCTGGAAAAATTACCGGGAGTCGGACGCAAAACCGCTAACGTCGTCATGAATATCCTCTTCGACGAACCTGCCATCGCTGTCGACACCCACGTGCTGCGGTTAAGCGAGCGATTGGGACTGTCCAGCGGGAAAAATCCGCTCAAGGTCGAAAGCGAACTGGAAAAAATCATCCCGGACGTTTATAAAAAAAGTATTAGCAATATGCTAGTGCTGCATGGCAGATACATATGCAAAGCCAAGAAACCCGATTGCTCCAACTGCAATCTGCGGGATTTGTGCGAATGGGACGATGACTGACGCGCATATATTTCCTTAACAAACAGAAAAACCGTCGATCTGGATGAAATAATTTTCCCAATATCGTCGGTGTTCTATAACGAAAATTTTTTCTGCGCGTCCAAAAGACAACGGGAAAAAAAAATCCATTAAGCAACAGCTTCTACAATTTTTAATAAATACCCAATAGCATGCCAACAAGCACTTTATTGATCAACCGAATATTTTCTTCTGCTTCTTCAAAGAAAGTCACACATTCTTCGCTGGTTTCTTCCATGTCTAGAACATGTTTTCTCAATTCTTCTGGGAATATAGTTTCTTTCTTCAACAGATCAGTCGTGAACGCTCTCAATTTTCTTAGATATTGATCTACCGTATCAATTACCTCTGAAGGATGTTTTTTCGCTATTGCTCTTTCGCGAAATGACTCCAACTTAGCAATTAAAGAATTATCCAGAGCTGTTTTAAGAGTTTCCAATCCTTTTTTTAGCTTTGGCTGTCCTTTTGCCAATTCTTCAGACGAACACAATTTATCGGCCTTGTTATAAAGTGCATTTATTATATTGTCACTCATTTCTAGGTATTTCATTGTATTGTCTTTATTTTCCAAAGAGGGTTCCATACCTTTAGACACACCAAACACCAAACAAAACACAAAAAATAATAATTTAATTTTATCTCTAAACATAATAACTCCTATTAGTAACATTGCCAAAATTATACTATGCTTGCGATAATTGCAAGATGAAATTATCGATATACGGAAATAAATTGCAAATGGATGCTTTTAAATTGGTAAAATCAGTTATTAACAATTCCTTGAGAATTAGTATAAAAAAGAGGAGGAGTATAATATCTACTGACATCGTCATCGTCTTGCTCTTCTTTCCAACTATTGGAAGATATTACAGACTCTTCTTTGCTGTTATTGTTAATATTGTTCTCGGAGTTTAGAATCTCGGTATGTCCAGAGTCTTCAGAGTAAAAATATAGGGCCTCATTACTATTCTCAGGAGCAACAAAGTATTTAAATTCTTCAGGAATATTCTGCATTGGAGTATTGATACTTTTTCCGTTTTGCATCTGGCCTGAATTTACTTTTATCCACTTGGTATGCGAAAAAAATGAACGGCTGGTGCGTTTCAGAGCAATCGGATAAGAAAGTTTCTTGGACTTAGAGTAATTTTCTTTTTTGCCCTGGAAATCTTCACTGGATTCGTTGCTTGGAGAGTCATCACGAGACTCATTGTCTTCGAGATAATCACTGGATTCAGACTCTTCATTTACGTCGTCGTTCTGAGGAGGGCTGTGAAGAACGACATTGGGAGGAGTGCGATTAATGTCCGGAGTGCTTAATCTGAGCAGCATTATCCCATTATCTTCGGCAATTAATGTTTTGTTCATTTCATCGGCGCTAAATTGTTCATGCCCTTTTATATTATTACTATGAGATGCCTTTTTAGTCGTATCTACATTTACGTGACGATTCTCATTGGTACTTCCCGGATTTTGAATGGGCTTGAAAGCTTCAAGTGTACATAAAAATAGAATCCCCGTAGCAATAATACACAAAAAATTTTATTTTTGTCGTTTTTTATTTTTATCATAATTTTCCTTATATATTTAATAATTCTTGTTTTAACAATGCAGCTTTTTTAATAAAATGTCAATCCAAAAAAACATTTTTTTTCTGTCACAAAAATGTAGCGGCATTATAAAATAGACGTTTTTACGTATCTATTTTTGTGCCATGACAATTCGAGAAATATTCTCTAATG
>JAITDB010000043.1 GCA_031282785.1 Holosporaceae bacterium | reverse complement strand
AGGCGTAAAATTTTCCTAAATTGGGATTCAGAAATATGGGTATTTTTTTATGTATCTATTTTTCATTGATATATCCTACCTTATTGGGCTAGAAAATCAATCTAATCTACTCTTGAACCTATATTTTTTGCAATGAAGCGAAAACGAAGAAAATAATTTCGCAAATGGCTCGATTGGAATTCGCATAAAATGGAATTTATTTTTTATTTACGGAATCGCAAGCACATTTATTTTGGCCGTTTCCATTGGCATAATGTATGCATCCACAGGATTTTCGAATTTCAACGACATTCGCTATATTTTTTCTTTTCTTTCGAAGCAGGATAATCTTGCGCTGATTGCATCTGGGCTCATGCTGCTATCTTTTTGCATGAAAATCGGCGTGTTTTTGTGTCACGGATGGACATGTGAAGTGCTGAGGGAAAAAACATCGACCGCTCCGTTGATCCTATGCATTTTGAGATTCTCGCTGGCGTTGGGATTCTATAAATTGCTGACATCGGTGCTGTATCACATCGACATAACAGAAATAATTATTTTGTTAGCGAGTATTTCTGTAATTTTCGGAGGAGTTTTATTAATTTTCCAAAGCGATCTGCGAAAAATTATCGCCTATCTTGCTGTAGGTCATGCGGGAATATTGCTGCTATGTTGCGCCTGCAAAACTTATACGGCCATGCGAAGTCTCATATATATTTTGCTATCGGACATAATTTCTCTTGGAGGAATCCTGCTCTTTTTAACAACAATAAAAAAAAGTAGAAATCGAAACTTGGAACGCCTGCAGGATCTCTGTTCCCTATCCAAATGGAATGCAAGAGTGGCTGTTTCGCTGTCGATGTTTTGGTTATCGCTATTTGGTCTATTGCCTCTGGTCGGATTCTGGGGAAAATATTATATATGTCTGGCATTATTGGAAAAGCATTTTGTTTTCCCCACAATTGCGTTGATATTTTTTTTGCTGGCCGGTCTAATCTGCGCCGCAAAACTTTTAGACGCCATTTGGTTTAGGGAATCCAACGAAAATCCTTTGTTTGTGACAGATAACGATACGGTGATAAAATTCATCAATTTAATCCCGTATTTTACGATTATAGCAATTCCCTTGGCACAAAAAATCGCTTATCTTATGAGAGTAGATTTGTATTTCATCCGCTAAATAGTTCCTAGAAAGATGCTATGCCTATGCGAATAATAAAATTAAATGTCATTGACAGCACTCACAATTTTGCACTGCGAATCTTGGATAAAAACAAGGAGCCGCAGGAGTGTGCCATCATTGCTCGTTGTCAGACCAACGGAATCGGACGTTGCAATCGTCAATGGATATCTCAGGAAGGAAATTTATTTACGTCTATCATAAAAAAAATTTCTCCCGAAGTTGATGTCGGGAAAATTTCTCTGACCGTCGCCTGTGCCGTCCGAGAAACGATAGCGCATTTCATCGGTGATTCCCAGGATCTTACTCTTCACTGGCCCAACGATGTCTATTACAGGAATCTGAAAATAAGCGGTATACTAATGGCAGTGGTGGAAAATTGGATGGTAATCAGCGTTGGCATAAATATACAACACGCTCCGGATAATTTTTCGGCAACATGTATACGAAATGTGTTACCTCATAGCAACAGAGAGCTTCTTTCTGCAACTCCTATAAAAGTATTCCATTTGCTAAATACAAGCATAGATAAATGGCTTATTGTCTTGGAAAAATTAAATTTTTCTTGTATAAGATCTTATTGGTTACGAAATATTAACGAATTTAAGTGTAATGTTGTGCTTAGAAATGGAAACGAGTCTATAAGCGGACTGTTTTATGATTTGGATGAATGTGGTAGATTGATTTTAGAAAGAAATGGCGAGTATTTTGCTATATCAAGCGGTGATCTATTCTTAAATCAGGAAGGAATATTGGTAGATAATGAAAAAAAAACCTGAAAAAAAAGCAGAAAGGATGGGGTTAAATTTTATATCCATCGGCGGATGCTCTGAAATAGGTATGAATCTGTATGCCTATGTGCTAGACGATCAGTGGATACTGGTGGACATGGGATTAGGATTCGATAATACTCTTGGTCGAGAATTGCTGGTGCCGTCGCCAGAGACTCTGATAAAAAATAAATCCAAAATAAAGGCGTTGTTTATAACGCATTCGCACGAAGATCACATTGGCGCGATTCCATACATATGGTCCATGATCGAATGTCCCATTTACGGACGTCCGTTTGCTATCGAGATGATTCGGGATAAAATGAAACAATTCGGACTGGAAAAAGATATTCCCCTCATAAAAGTCCCCATGGGAGCGCAGATCTCTATTGGAAATTTTGTTGTGGAATATATTTCGGTGGCACATTCGACACCGGAATCTTCTGCGCTGGCCATTCGGACTCCGAACGAACTCGTGATCCATACCGGAGACTGGAGATTGGACGACGAACCAGTGCTCGGACCTAAAACCGACGAAAATAGATTGAAGGAATACGGCGATTCCGGCGTAACTGCACTCATATGCGACTCCACCAACGTGTTTCGAGACGAAAGATTCGGATCCGAAAAACAAGTGCGCAAAAATCTTATTCGAGTTGTAAAAGAGCATAAAAAAAGTCGAGTGCTGATCACCTGCTTTGCCTCAAATTTGGCGCGATTGGAAACCTGTTACATAGCTGCCAAGGAAAGCGGTCGCCAAATGGTGGTAGCTGGCAGATCCCTGAAAAGAATAGAAAAAATCGCAAAGTTATCTGGATATTTGGCAGCACTGCCGGCCTTTCTGGACGAAAAAAAAGCCAACACTTTGGATCCGGCAAAAACATTGCTGGTATGCACCGGGAGTCAGGGAGAACCGAACTCCGCTCTTACCAAAATAGCTCATGACACCCATGCAAATATAAAATTGCAAAAAGGAGATGTCGTGATATTTTCGTCGCGGGTCATTCCGGGAAACGAAAAATCCGTTCTCGAGACTCAAAACGCGCTGACAAAAAAAGGCGTCAAAATAATAATGGACATGGACTACGAAATACACGCGTCCGGACATCCCAGCAAGGAGGAATTGATACATCTTTATGATCTAACACGGCCTAATACTCTTGTGCCCATTCACGGCGAAGCCATACAGCTGCATAAACATGCGGAAATAGGTCGAGAGTACGGTCTGAAAAACGTGGTAGTCCCCTACGATGGATGCGTGCTGAATCTATCGAAGGATAACCCGGAAATAATCGACAAAGTTCCTGTTGGTATTCTGGCAGTGGACGGCAATAAACTCATTCCCATCGACGGAATAGTCTATAAGCAGCGCGAGATACTATCGTTTAGCGGAGTCGTTAGTGCCTGCGTTCGCTGTAACAAAGGAACTATAAAATTAATAGATATGCAGTGCTTCGGCATATTCGAAAATTCTGAACAAATGGAAATGCATGATATCAAAAACGATATTGCGTCGGAAATAAAATTGTCGCTGGAAAATATTTTCAAAGGAAACATCGACGAAAAAGCAATCAAATCTTCCGTCGAAAAAATTATTCGCGTTGCCTTCATGGACGCCCGCGGCAAAAAACCTACTATATTTGTGCATGTGATCGGTTTCTAGAATGTATTGCCTGCGGAATATATCAGAACGTGATTGCACAAGCCTAGCAAAAATGCACGAGGCATGCTTCTCCGATGTCTGGAACTCCAATTATTTCCGCTCTTTCATAACGAATATGCAATGTTTCGGATTTATCATTAGCGACGAACGAAAAACGTTATCCGACGAAATCTCTTTGGCCAAAACAGAAAAAAACGCCGCACCACACGAATGCATCAACAACGAATGGCTGGATTGCGGATTCGTCCTGTGCCATCGTATTTCTCCGGAAGAAGCTGATTTGCTGAAAATCTGCGTTCTGCCTGCCTACAGACGCCGAGGTATCGGAAAAATATTACTCGAAGAAGCAAAAAAATATGCAAAAAATAATGGAATAAAAAAAATATTGCTCGAAGTTGCAGTAAATAATCCGTCGGCCATTTATTTTTATGAACGTTTCGGATTTCAAAAAATCGCCCAAAGAAAAGGATATTACAAAATAAACCAAACGACAGTCGATGCAAACGTCATGGCCAACGAGTCGTTCATATAGATTAGTTCATATACATTGATTGTATGGCTGTAGTATTTTTAGCTAGAATACTATGGCTGGCAGAGAGAGGCTGTCGTGTCGTTTATGCCATAGAGCATGTGGTCCAGATTAGCTTCTCCGCCCATGATTCCAAGCCAAACGGTATCTTGTAACCTCAAAATTGAGTGATCACGTATTTATGAAACTGGCCGAAATCATTGCGCCCATTCAAAGATATAAACCTAACCATAGCCGCCGCAATTTAGGCGTGTAGTGAATCTGCGTTAATTATATCGGATTTTTTTATCATTCTTAATATTTTCTTAACATTTGAGCGATAAAGGTAATAGGAGAGTATATTAATGGAGTTTGGGGATGCAGAATATCTTGACAGAGGGTAAGGATAGGCAATTGTTTTTAGATAATTCTTTGAAAAATAATACATTTCCTCTTCCGTTTCGCCAAAAAAGAAGCCCCTCTTCTTCCAGCCAGAATTTAACTCCTCAATATCAAAGTCTCAATAATCTTTCATCTCCAAAAACTGAATCTACATCTGCAAAACCGTTTATGAGCGTAGTAATTCCTGCCTACAATGCTGAAAAGACAATTTTGCGCTGTGTTCGGTCACTGGATGCGGCACTCTGCCAAATAGACCACGAAATCCTGATAATAGATGATGCTTCGACAGATAATACCGCAGCTATTGTACAAAAGCTAACAGATGTGTACGAAAATGTACGTTTGATTCAACAAAAAAAAAATGCCGGACCAGGACCAGCGCGCAATCGAGGATTGAACGAAGCTTGTGGCGAATTTATTTGGTTCATGGATGCTGATGACGAAGTGCCAGTGAAAAATTTTCACGATTTAGATATATGCCAAATTTGTGCTGATCAAGATGTTGTGATTTTCCGCCACAATCAAATTATTCCTGGCGTAAAAGAAGTTTTG
Organism: Holosporaceae bacterium; assembly: GCA_031282785.1. Taxonomy (GTDB): domain Bacteria; phylum Pseudomonadota; class Alphaproteobacteria; order UBA3830; family UBA3830; genus BNWE01. The sequence continues at coordinate 184 of JAITDB010000043.1, read as the reverse complement.
TCCTGGAACTACGACGAAAAAATTATGGTAACACGTCCTGCAGACAATTTTACCGTTGCTGAATTTCCATCAATTCTGATTACATTTAATTCGGCATGTAATAATTTTGGTTCAAGAGTAGATTAGATTGATTTTCTAGCCCAATAAGCTAGGATATATCAATGAAAAATAGATACATAAAAAA
>JAITDB010000002.1 GCA_031282785.1 Holosporaceae bacterium | reverse complement strand
GTATCCGATAACCCTTATGCGCAAATCTTCACTATATGCATTCATTCCTTTTCTCCATATTTAATATCACTTGTAGTATATCATATCAATGCGAAACCTCATAGTGGATTATGTATACCGCAATTAATATCTGATAACGATAATTTCCCGTTTCGCATATTCCAGTAGAAAATTTTACAATCGCTCTCCAGAAAAATAGTTGGATTGCTCAGATCTTTGGTCGAAAAAAATAAATCATCGAAATTAACAGGACGATCCAACAATTTATGCCTGTCGATATTTTTATATTGTTCGCGATTCGATTGGCAAAAGTCATCCAATTGCTTTTGATAGTTATCCGGTTCGGAAATAAATTCCAATTTCAAACACGAATTTCCAAATCCGATAGGAAAAGATATCAATCTCCCGGAAAAAATTGTTTCTATATTTTGATCGTCTTTTTGGAGGCCGATTTTTGCATATTTTTTTGTTGTCGATAAATCGATTGCAGTCACAACAACTTTTGCAGATGCAAAACTGCACTCTCTATGAACAATTTCCAGCGATATTATTTCTGCATCGCCACGCCAGGATTTTTTTTCTTCATGAAAAGAAAAACACCAATCGAATATTAATTTCATCTTTTATTCTCCATAAAAAAAATGTAATATGCAAGCATATAAAATGGTGGTTAATGTCGCATTTTCCAGATACAAAAAATTATTATCATGGTATTTTCTTTTTGTTACTCATGATGCTGGTGAGTTGCTTCAACGACGTCGTTGCAAAATTTTTAGGGAAACGACTTGATTCAATAGAAATTATTTTCTTCAGATTTTTTTTCAGTTTCATAACTCTCATACCATTTGTGGTTGTGCGTGGTGCGGCGATTTTCAAAACGTCCAATTGGCGTCTTAATGTTTTAAGAGGAATTTTAGGCGCTGCCAGTTTCTATCTCTATACCTACGCGCTGATGCAAATACACATCGTTGAAATCGTGACAATTATGTGGACGATTCCCTTGTTTGCCCTTGTTTTATCAATATTTTTTCTCAAAGAGCAGGTCAACATTATTCGATGGATTTCCACGCTAATTGGTTTTTTGGGACTGGCATTTATAACATTATATGATAGCGATGCGTCGTTTTCTTTCAAATTCGTATATATATTCCCGATTGCATCGTCATTTTTATTTGCGGTGCAAGATATTATGGTAAAAAAAATGCTGGTAAAAGACAACCGAATCACAATGCTTTTGTACTTTGCCATTGTTGGCAGCGTTCTGACTTTTTTTCCAGCGATTTTCGTTTGGAAAAATCCCACATTATTTGAATTGTCCATGCTATTGTTGCTGGGATTTTTTGCAAATCTAATGCAATTTTTTATTTTTCGCGCATTCGAAGCAGCAGATTTATCTGCTTTGGCTCCGTTTCGGTATGTAGAATTTCTGTTGTCTGCATTTCTGGGATATATCTTTTTCGGAGAGATTGCCAGATCAAACGTTCTAATCGGAGCCATGATTTTAGTTCCCAGTACTTTGTATTTGGTCTATAGCGAAAGAAGTCAAGGGAAAAAACGACAGCGCAAAAAATAAAAAGTTATCCGTGTCTTGCGTTCATATTTCTTCCAGAACTATTTTCCATTCGCCATTCATGTTCCATTCGTTGGTTTCAAAGGAAAAATCGACCACTGTCATGATTAGCCATGGACGAAAACTAACAAATATTTTTTCATCATATTTTTTCAAAAGTTCCACTTCATTTGTATCGTCATTGAAAGTAAATTTTATGTGATCTCCCGCAGCATTGAGAACATTTATAGAATCTCTGACGACTGGCCTTATAAGCCGGATTTTTTGTTTTCCCGGTTCGATGGATTGCCATAAATTTTGTATGCATCCCACATTCATTTGGGATCCGATCCAGACACTATCTATAATCGGGAAATTTATGTCCCGGCACGATATGACACTTTTATATTTTTTATTTTCGGAAGATTTCAAAAATAATAAATCACCGTTTACGGATTTTTTGAATTCTCCGTTGGGAATTGGATGAAGCTCCTGAGTGCAATTTCGTGCGCTTTCTGGAGGCAGTCCCGAGATTCCGAGTATTAAATTTGTTTCGCTCATTTTAATCCATCCATTCAGGCATCGTTGTAGGAGTCGTGCGGGAAATATATTCAAGATATTCTGCTAATTCATCCATTGCATTTTCTTCTTCCGTATTTATATTTTGTGTAATTGCGGCGTTAGTCATTGTTTTCTCCATCTTCGTATATGGCTTTTAATCTCAGTATGGCGATCATATTCAGCAGGAGTAAATTTTTTCGGCTCTCGATGGAATTGATTTTTATTTTTGCAGATCCAATGGAAACATTCCCCTGACTCAAAGTTAATTCCTGACTGATTATTTTACTGATAGCTTTCATGACGCTCATACTTTCCGAGGTCACGCATTTATCGTCCACAATGGTTATGACGAATTCCACTCGAGACATCAAATTTTTTCCATGCGCGATATTTTTCAATTCAAATATTAGATAAGGCGTTTGATGAAGTTCGCTTGGTGGAGTGGAGGGAAACACTGCTGCGCTCAATTCTTTTTTAATTGCATTTATAATGCCGAAATCCCAAGGTAACATTTTTTCATTCTCCTTTTATTAGTGGTATTGCATGAAACATGACATAGTCGTTGGATGGATCTGCAATAGGCGGCTGAGTTGGCACAAAAATTTCGTCATCTACCACGATTCTGAAATTATTGGGAAAGTGTCTTCTCCATTTTATGGTAAAAAAGTATATGACTTTTTTTATCGCAACATATTTTATAGAAAT
>JAITDB010000058.1 GCA_031282785.1 Holosporaceae bacterium | reverse complement strand
TTCTATCTACACTTGAAGGAGACCGAATGGCGTTTTAATCATAGGCATGAAAATATTTATAAATTGTTGTTAAGTAGGCTAAGAAAATCTCCTCTCTAATCTACTCTTGAACCAAAATTTTTTAGGTGAGGGCGTCGGCCATGCAAAAAAAAATATCTTCTCCGGAGGTCGAGGTTTCCGTTGTTATTCCGATCTATAACGAGCAGGAAAACATAAAAAATCTCTGCGGCCGTCTTCTAAAAACAATGGACGCCACCGGAAAAACCTACGAAATTATTTTCGTGGACGATGGCAGTCGCGACAAAACACTTCCGCTGCTAAGAGAAATTTTTGAAGAACGCTCCGATGTCATTCGGGTCATCACCTTCAACGGCAATTATGGTCAGTACGTTGCCATATTAGCGGGCTTCGAACACGTGAACGGAGAAACGGTGGTGACACTGGACGCGGATCTGCAAAATTTGCCGGAAGAAATTCCGCATCTGCTGGAAAAAATGTCCGAGGGCTATGATCTTGTGGGCGGATACAGAGCCAAACGCAAAGATAATTTTTTTCGAACCTACGCATCGAAGATAATAAATAAAATAAGACACAAGGCCACTGGCATACAAATGAAAGATCACGGTTGCATGCTTCGCGCCTACAAAAGATACATCATCGACGAAGTGGTGAAGACTCGAGAAACGTCCACATTCATAACGGCGCTGGCGCAGAAGTTCGCCGGCAATCCCGTCGATGTACCGGTATCGCACGAAGAAAGAAGTGCCGGAGATTCCAAGTACAATCTCTACAAATTAATTCGCATAACCTTCGATCTGCTGACCGGATTTTCGTTGCTGCCACTGCAGATATTTACTATGTTTGGTATGATAATTTCGTCGGCGAGCGCCATATATTTTTTGGTCGAGGTGTATAAGAAGCTCTGCGGTCATCATGGCTACGGACTGCATTTTGCTTTTGTATTTCTGCTATTGAGCGTTATTATTCTTGGCATAGGACTCCTGGGCGAGTATCTCGGTCGCGCCTATTTTGCCGTCTGCGAGCATCCGAGTTTTGTCATTCGCGATATTTTAGAAAAAAAGAAAAAAGATAAAAAGGATAAAGAAAAATGAAAACATTAATAGTCGGAGGCGGCGGATTTATCGGCGCTCATCTGCTGGAGGAAATTCTCAGAAACCATAGGAATTGGCAGGTGACGGTCATCGACATAAATTCAGAAAAAATTTCGCACCTGCTGTTGGACAAAAATGTGAAATTTTTTGAGATCGACATTGTGCGCAACTCCATCGAAGATCACGTGAGCGACTGCGACGTCATGCTGCCTCTGGCTGCCATAGCGAGTCCGGCTGTGTATGTGACGGATCCGCTGCGAGTGTTCGAGCTGGACTTCGAAGCCAATCTCAAAATAATAAAATGGGCCGTGAAGTACCAGAAGCGCGTCATTTTTCCGTCCACGTCCGAGGTGTATGGCATGTGCGCCGACGAGGAGTTCCTGGAAGACGAGTCCAATTGCGTGACCGGTCCCGTCAGCAAGCAAAGATGGATCTATTCCTGCTCCAAGCAAATGCTGGATCGGGTCATTTATGCTCACGGTCTGAAAAATAATCTGGATTATACGCTGTTTCGTCCGTTTAACTGGATAGGTCCGAAGCTGGACGACATCAGTAATCCTGAGAGCGGTAGCTCGAGGGTCGTAACGCAATTTCTGAGCAATATCATCCACGGAAAAGATATAAAATTAGTGGACGGCGGAAACCAAATCAGGTCGTTTACGGATATCGCAGATGCCATTGCAGCATTGATAAAGATCATTCTGAACGAAAATAATTGCGCAACTCGGCAGATATTTAACATCGGCAATCCCCACAATCAAACGAGTATAAAAAATTTGGCGCAGGAGATCGTGGAGCTCGCAAAAAAATACGATCAGCTAAAATCTCTCGCCGAAAAAACGAAAATAATAGAAATCGATCCGAACGAATACTATGGAAAAGGATATCAGGACGTTTCTTGTCGCATTCCGTCCATAAAAAAAGCCGAGACCGTGCTCCAGTGGACGCCGACGGTATCGCTGCGAGAATCGTTGCGCAAAATAATGGACGATCTGTTCAAAAAAAATGCGAGTAGCCGTTAGCAAGTTATTAATGGATCTAGTGCAGAATAATTTTTCGTAGAGCTGTCGGAGAATATATTCTGGTGCACACAAAATACAAAGGATATTGGGGAGAATTTTTGGCTTCATTGCTGCTGATGCTAAAAGGTTTTTCCATATTGGAGCGGCGTTACAAAACCAATTGCGGAGAAATCGATGTCGTTGCTCAGCGAGGAGATTTGGTGATTTTTGTCGAGGTGAAAGCCAGAAAAAGCGCCGAAAAATGTTTCACAGCCATAAAAAGCAGACAAATGGAACGAGTTCGCAGGGCATCTGAAATATTTTTTCAAAAAAATCCGGAATTATCGCATAAAAACATCAGATTTGACGTCATATTGATTTCCGATTGGAACATTCCCATTCATCTGGAAAACGTAAATATATGATTATTTTTTTATATTGGACATTGATTTTCAATTTTGCGATTATTAATCGTCGATGATATCGATTGACATAAAACCAAAGGATCTGCCACAATGTAGGCCGGCTCTAAAAAGGATACAGCTCCGGCATTGGGAAAAATCGCTGTGATTTGAGGATTTTTTTTTCTCCAGCTGTGGAGTGTCATTGGAAAAAAAGAGCCTTTGTGCAACAGTATTGAGGAGCGGCATTTGAGCGTCTCGTAGTTGTCAGGATCTAGTATACTGGCCAATGAAAGTTACTTTATCTTTTATTGGAGTATATTTTATGTTAATTTCCTGAGTGTATTTATTTTAAAGGGAACAATATGAGTGATAATATAGCAGATAAGGTAAAGGAGATCATCTCCGAGAAACTTGGCATTAGCATCGAAAAAATAACAGACGATGCAAGGTTCATAGATGATTTTGGAGCTGATAGTCTCGACAATGTTGATCTTGTTATGGCATTGGAAGAGAACTTCGATATTGAGATATCCAACAAAGAGAGTCAGGAGATTCAGGCTGTAAAAGATGCTATAGCATTTATAGAGAAGAAAATAAAAAAATAGGATTTTTCTCATGAAACGAGTTGTTGTAACTGGACTTGGTATGGTATGTCCACTTGCTACGAATGTTGAGGAGTCATGGCGTCGTTTACTTAACGGCGAATCTGGCATAAAGAAAATAAAGTCGTTTAGCGTTGACGATCTTGCCTGCAAAATTGCGGGACAGATTCCGTCTGAACACGTGGAGCAGAAATCCGATACTCTGTTTGATCCGCTGAATTACGCTACTGTGAGAGATCTCAATCGAATGGACACATTTATTGTGTACGCGTTGGCTGCAGCAACGGAGGCCATAAAAAATTCTGGCATCGACACATTAAGCGATGAAGAAAAAGAAAGAATCGGTGTTCTAATCGGCTCTGGCATTGGCGGACTGCCAGCCATATACGAAACATCGGTGAATCTTCGAGAAAATGGAGCACGAAAGGTGTCTCCGTTTTTCATTCCATCATCGCTGATTAATCTGGCGTCAGGTCATGTTTCCATGACATTTGGGTTAAAGGGTCCAAATCATGCAGTGGTAACGGCTTGCGCTACTGGCACTCATGCCATAGGCGACGCCGCCCGCCTCATTCAGGTGGGATCTGCCGATGTAATGGTCGCCGGCGGAACCGAAGCAGCTGTCTGCCGCATTGGCATAGCAGGATTTTCTGCTGCTCGAGCTTTATCCATCAGTCGCAATGATTCTCCGGAAGAGGCGTCTCGACCTTGGGACAAATCCCGCGATGGCTTTGTCATGGCAGAGGGCTCTGGCATTCTCGTCCTTGAAGAATTGGAGCATGCCAAAAAAAGAGGCGCAACTATCTATGCAGAAGTGGCCGGCTATGGAATGTCCAGCGATGCCTATCATGTCACTGCTCCTCTGCCAGACGGAAATGGCGCCTACAGAGCCATGCGAGAAACCCTGCGATCCGCTTCCATTTCCTCCGATCAAATTGACTACATCAACGCCCATGGTACATCCACGGTCCCGGGAGATCTCGGCGAACTTAGAGCCGTGGAACGCGCTCTGGGAGAAGGATCCAAGGCGTCTATGTCGTCTACAAAATCTGCAATAGGGCATCTACTGGGAGCCGCTGGAGCCGTGGAAGCAATATTCGCTCTGCTGTCTATACGGGATCAAATGGTGCCGCCTACGCTGAATCTGCACGATCCGGAAGATACTTTTTTGGATCTGGTTCCGCTCGAAGCTAAAAAAAGAAAAGTAACCTACGCGCTGTCCAATTCGTTTGGATTTGGTGGAACAAATGCAACTATTTTATTCCGAAAATTATGATGAAAGTTAGAACGAAAGTTCAAAAAAAATTTTGAAAAAGATTTTGGCGTGACAAACAATCGTAAAAAATATTTTTTGTTTTTTTTGGCTTGGTTGGTGATAAATAGTCTGCTACTAGCTGGCGTATTTGTTTATTCCATACATAGAGAATCCTCCTGCGATGGCTGTGACAGCGTTATTGTGGAATATAGCGAAAACGATGATTACATTGCCGAACTTTTGGTGAAAAACGGAGTGTCTGACAGTCCATGGCTGTGCAAAATCGCCGTTCGTCTTCTTAAAAACTGCGGATTCAGACCGAGAATCGGGGAATATAAGCTATCGCAGCACATTTCCATCATGGAGGCCATACGCATTTTCGCCTGCGGAGACGCAGTCATTCACAAAATTACCATTTCGGAAGGATTGGCGGTGGTGCGGGTAATAAAATTGCTGAACGATAACGAGTTTCTCCTGGGAAAGATAGAAAATATTCCGGAAGAGGGATCTCTCATGCCAGCCACTTATTTTTTTCAATATCCCACGAATCGGCAGCAAATAATCGAGCTGGCCCAAAGATATATGAAGCAGTTTATCGAGCGAGAGTGGCCCAAAAGATCGAACGCCTGTATGCTGAAGACTCCGCAGGAGGCCATTGTGCTGGCGTCCATTGTAGAAAAGGAAACTAGCTGCGAGAGAGAAAAAATTGCTGGAGTTTTTTTCAATAGACTTATGAAAAACATGAGATTGCAGTCTTGTCCGACGGTAATCTACGCGATTACGCACGGAGAACCTTTGGGACGAAAATTGACTCTCACTGATCTAAAAACCAAGTCTTCCTATAATACCTATCGCAATAATGGCTTGCCTCCTGCTCCTATAACAAATCCCGGACGAGAGAGCATAATCGCCGTTTTGCACCCGGAGCTTCACGACGACATGTTTTTTGTGCTCCAGGACGGCAAAAGACACGCATTTTCCAAGACATTCGAGGAACATAAAAAAAAGAAAGCTGCAATCCAAAAACAGCTTGATAGATAGCATTTGCAGCTATGGCACCTTATAGATAAATTACTTTGAAAGTTCGTTCTCTTGATCACGGTAATTGCTAGACCTGTTTATGCAGTAGCACGCATTTCCAAAGTAATTTATCTATATCATCCGTCGTTTTTTTATTTCCTCCTTCCCGCCGGCGCGAGGCATACTCTCCACCAGCTATCATACTGACAGAAATTTGTGCTTGCAGCATGCGTTAATGCTATCGCTACCGGTTGCAGTGTATGCGAGCTGTGTCTGTAACACAGAGCCGTGTCTAGAAAATTATGCGATTGCCGCCTGAGCGGCGTAATTCCAGTAAACGCATCCAACGGCACAGTTGGTTTCATTATTTAATCTGTAGGGTGGTAATACCAAGTTCCATTACTAAAGGATCAAATAATTGTTGTTGCATAATTGAGCAATATTGGAGCTCAGGAGGTCATCAAGAAAAGTCTGTAAGGCCTCTTCTATCTCTTCCAACGATTCGAATAACTTGTTATGCAAGACATTTTGCTTGAGATACCGCCAGAATCTCTCCACCATTGATATTGATACAAAAAACTCCAGCTGCTTTCAGCTCGTTTATAACGTCCGTTCAAAGATAAGGTGCAAATGATCGCAATTTTCGACTGCAAAAGTATCATAACCAAAGAAAATTTCAAACAGCGTTTTGTACGCCTAGCATTTTTCTTGGACGATTATTTATTTTATTCTCGATTTTTTGGATTTTTTATCCGTGACGTCCTTAAAATCCTGCGCCTTCCCCAATGAAAACCAATGGCAAAAAAGCTTTTCAGCGAACAGATTTTGCAAAAGAAAATAATATCTCATTTTTTTCGAATTTTTATTTGATCTTGTATGACTTCCTCTCAAAAAAACATCATAATGTCTTTAACATACTCAATTTTTAAAATATATTTTTCCTGAGGTCGTTCTGAAAAAATCCTGTATATCCTTTTGTTCGCAAATTTTTTGTGATAGTATCCAGATTTGTTGGGGTCATAGCTCAATTGGTAGAGCGCTACAATGGCATTGTAGAGGTCAGGGGTTCGACTCCCCTTGGCTCCACCAGCAGGCATGACATCTACACTCGTTTATTTTATGTACCAGAATGCAAAAGCATCGCGAAATACGCTGTAACAAAAGGGTCTGTAGCATAAAAATGCATTCATAGATAAATTGCTTTGAAAAAGTGTGCTCTATGCAAACAGGTATAGCGACTGCCATGATTGGCAGAGTGATAAATGTTAGGTGCTCATGAAAAAAATTTTTATAATTGCCGGAGAGTCGTCTGGCGACTATCTTGCCGGCAGACTCATGGAAAGTATACGTTGCCTATGCACAGATTCCATTGAATTTTTCGGAATTGGTGGTCCTTGCATGAAAAAAGCGGGTCTGCGGGAATTATTTTCCATAAATGAGCTGTCGCTTATCGGAATTTTTGAGGTGCTGGGGAAAATTTTTCACCTGAGACGGCTGATCAATAAAACCGTAGACGCAGTTTTCGCCTACAGTCCGGACGTAGTGATCACCATAGATTCGTCTGGATTCACACACAGAGTTGATAAAAAAATAAAAAAGCGATCGCAGACGTCTCCGCCCATAATTCACTATGTGGCGCCTCCGGTTTGGGCCTGGAGAGGATGGCGGGCAAAATCCATGCATAAATTTATTGATAAATTGCTGGTATTATTGCCGTTTGAAACGGAATTGTTTCGCAGACATGGCCTTGAGACGGTATTTGTAGGGCATCCGATTGCAACAGACGCGGATTTTGAGAAACCAAGCGAACAGCCGCTGAAAAATTTTAAGAAATCGCAGGGATTATCTTCTGGAAATCGCTCGATTGTGTTGCTGCCGGGAAGTAGGCAGTCTGAATTGGACAGACATCTGCCGATTTTGGAGAAATTTGCAGATCTGATGGAGGTCAACTGTAGTCCTGTAAAATTTATCATGCCTACGACGGAATCCATGAAAAAAAAATTGGAATTCAGCGTTGTACATTGGCGGACAAAACCGACGGTGATTGCAGACAAGTCCTCGAAGATCTTGGCTTATTACGCGTCGGATCTGGCGATTGCAGCTTCCGGAACTGTTACGCTGGAGTTAGCACGCACGGGGATTCCGTCGATCATCATATATAAAACGTCGCTAATCACCTATGCGATTGTGAAATTTTTAATTCAGGTAAAACGCGTGTGCCTGATAAATATTCTGGCCAAGCAAGAGGTTGTGCCGGAATTACTTCAGAATGATTGCACTGGTGAAAATATTTTTCAGCAGGCGGTGACGATTTTGAAAAATCCGTCGAAAGTCGCAGAGCAGAAAAAATTTTTCACAGAGGTCATGGCGCAGCTTACGGTGGATCCGGACAAAGCTGCAATAGAGGTATTGAAAATATGTCCATAATCTCTTCTGCAGGATCATTGAGCAATGGATCCTATGCATATTATAACTATATTCATCCTGCAGGCGTTAGTTTGGGAGCGGTTCGGCTGACAAACGAAAACGAGTATCTGCAAAAAATCGCCCGTGAAATTTTTGATGCCGAAGATTCTGCGATTTTCGACGGATATGAATTTCTCAAAAAACAACGAAGTCATATTCTGGGGCGTCTGTCTTCCAAAATTGCTGTTCGAGAATTTTTGCAGGATTTTTCGCTGCAGGATATCAAGATATCGAACGCTCTTCAGGGAAATCCCATATTATTAAATGGCAATTACGACTTGGCCATTGCTCACTGCGGAAATTTTGCCGTTTCCCTCTGCCATTCGAGAAATATTATTAGCGGAATTGATCTGGAGCTGGTGAAAAATTTTCGGGATAGACCGTTGTTGGAACTGGATTTTTTTAAATCCAACGGTATTTTCTTTGATAATAATAAAAATGGAAAATGCACTCTGTGGACAGCCATGGAAGCCGCGTCCAAGTATATGAGAATCGGCATAGCTAGAGATTTTTTCGTGTTTCAGGTGTTATCTGCAGAAAAAATCAGCGACGAATGCATCATAACGGAATTCAAACATTTTCCATCTTTATTGGTGTTATCTTTTGACTTTAAAAA
>JAITDB010000055.1 GCA_031282785.1 Holosporaceae bacterium | reverse complement strand
TTCTATCTACACTTGAAGGAGACCGAATGGCGTTTTAATCATAGGCATGAAAATATTTATAAATTGTTGTTAAGTAGGCTAAGAAAATCTCCTCTCTAATCTACTCTTGAACCTTAATTATTTACACTTTCTGAAAAAGCAGTTTCAAATTCATCATAATTCTTTATATGTTCTACTAAAAGCTTTTTGCATTTCTCAAAATGAGGGTTTTTACTTTTGTTGATGCACTCCTGCCAATTTTTTTGTAAAAATCCTGGAAGTTTAGGATCGCATCTTTTTATCCATTCGCATTGCTCTTCTTCACCTTTTTCTATGGCTGCTTCCAGCTCGGCTATGGTTGATTCTTCCTTCGGATTTGGAAGATAATTGTAGCGACTCAGATAACCAGTACGTACTTCATATTTTTCACAGCTAGCCATGTCGAATCTTTTATAAATAAGATCGATGGTTGCCTGGGTTCTTTTTTTGTCGTCTGGATTTTTCGTATGGCTTTCCCAGAAGTATATGACAGAGCTTTTGATGGGATCTTTTGGCGACAGATTTCTAAAAGATGCGGCAACTGTTTCGATTTGTCTGGAATCATTGGTAGTCACAAAATTGTTAATTTCTTCTTCCATATTAACCTCTTAATTTCTCCGCTTCTCATTAAGTTTTTTCGACTATTTCGACTATTTCAAAAAAACACGAAGACCTTAGTTCACATTGTAGTAAATTAATTCGAAGAACACAACCTAAAAACAGAACGCAGGATTGACAAAATATGCCATACTATACCGGATCTTATTAGAACTTATCCAAAATAGACGTTACAATCCTTGCGAATCAGCGATATCTTTGGGATACCCAAAATGGGATAGAGTATTACAATTAGGTATAATTTATCATCTCGCGTTAGAGGAGCCTCCACAAAACATGTGAAAAAGTGAGATAAAACAAGGGATTAACTAGGAGACTTTACTACCGCCAGATTAAAAAAAAACAAGTGTGATATCGCACGAGAATTTTCTTTTTATTGCCGATCATCGCGAATTTGACTCTGACTCAACATGAGCGCAATGGTTCCTCCGTTCTTTGACAGCCTCTTTACAGCTTTAGGTATATAGTAAGACATAATTTCCGCCACATCTACTTTCGACAATTCCCTAATTAATTGCGGTGCTGCAGGGAAGTCCATATTTTCCACGGGTTCTGCTAGCAGGATCAAATCTTCGTATGAACTCTTCGATTTTTGGAGCAACGTATGCTCTCCATTTGCTGCCGGAGAAGACTCCGTAATGTCCCACTCCCTGTTGCAAATAATGACCTCGCATGTCAGACGGAGTGTTGTTGCACAGAGCATGAGCGGCAAAAGTTTGTCCTGGAGCAGAGATATCGTCTTTTTCTCCCTCGATGGTCAGCAGAGCACATCTTCTGATAGCAGAAGGATTTATGGTACCACCGCGGTATTTCATTATTTTTCGAGGCAATTCATAGGTTTGAAAAATTTTTTCGACCGTCTGAAGATAGTAAACGTCATCCATATCAAGAACCGCCAAATATTCGTCATAGAAGGTCGTATGTTTCTCGATTCCGGCCTTATTATTGAGGATTTGGTCTTCCAGATACTGGATATGAGCGCGGTAATGGGCGTCTGGATTCATATTTATGAACGCTGTCAGTTGCACAAAGCCAGGATACACTCGTCGACCAGCTCCCACGTGTCCCTCTGGCACAAATGTGAGAAAACTTTTTTCGAACCAACTCAGAGACTGGCTTTCAGCCAGCTCGTTTACCTGTGTCTTCTTTACTCGAGGATCGATTGGGCCGCCCATGGGCACAATCGTAGCGGGCATACACGGATCGTTGGCCTCGTCCATTATCGCTGCCAGAGCTATGACCTGCACTGCCGCTGACAAACCGCCAAAACATGCGATCCAGGTCCTATATAATGAACAAAATCAATCAAATAGGATAGATATGTATCCAGATCAAAACAGCCAGCAGACAGCGGCACATCCCGCAGCGTCTTCCAATCGGTGATGTAGACGTCATGCAGAGGAGCCATTCGCTTCACGGTATCCCGCAGCAGTGTGGCAAAATGTCCGGAAACCGGCGCAATTATGAGCACTTTCGGCTCCTCGCCCTGATTTTCCTTAGTAAAACGCACAAGATCGCCAAACGGTTTTTTCATAACTGTAGTCTGATACAATTTAATTTTTTCACCGTTTACGTCAACGAAATCGATGTTAAATTCCGGTTTTTTCACGTAGCGAGTCGAGCGTTCGTACATGTCAGCGAGCCCCTCAGCAAGACGAAGAGCGCCGAAATCTCTGGTGTGTGGATTCTCTCGCAATGACGATCTTACAATTTGTGCAAGTTTGCGTATTGGCAACTGCAAATAGGATAACGCATCGAAAATTTCATACATTTGATTGCTATTGGCATACATTTTTTCTTCCAATTTTTCTAACCTTATACAATATTATATTCAAAAATAGTTAACAAAATGATAATTTTTTCATAAAAAAACATAAAATATAACAACAAAAATGTTTGTTAATGGCCACAACATGAATTTTCCGACGTTTTCGCCTCCATCGTCCCGTTTTCGTTGCCGAATGATCACAGCAACGACTCTCGAAGGCAGACTGTTCCGTCAAAATTTCAATGATAGCCAGATTATTCGTCTTGAAGGCGCCTAATAATGCCATTTTATATTCCATTGTCTTTTTTTCCTGTGCCAATAGAATTGCAGCGTGATGACAGCAGGAATTTTCCGATGATTCTTCCTCATTTTTCAACATAATTCCCGTGTGATAACAGCAGGGATTCTCGGACAATTCCTTTATTCTGTTTTTTAAAATGGCATTTTCGAGATCTGACTCGAGTTCGCTCATGGCTCTTTTTATTTCCTCCACTTCGGCTGTCTTCGAGACCAAAATGTCTGCGGCCGAAGCGAAATCTGCGAAAAAAAACGTCGCTGATACGGCGACTAGGATTTTTTTTCTCGGATTACTTAGGTTTGTCATTTAAAATTGCTCACTTGTTAATATGCCATCGTAATTTTTGGAAGTATCTTTGTTACTGGTTTTGGAGGCCGCGCCACCAGCGGTTGTGTTCGACGAATCCCACGCTTTTGAGCCTCCTCCGGAAATCCACGTCATTTTGTTGGACACGAGCGATTGCGACATTTTGTTTCCGCCACTCCTGGATAAGTCCGCCCAACCGATACTCTGATTCGAGTTTGCCCAATTTGCGGATTGAGAAACAACTGTATTTACGCTCGCAGAAGATTTTTCGGCTACAGCCGGAGATTGCTGTGCTTTGGAGACATCATCTGCAACCTCGGATTTATCTTTTCGAGGGGGGGGGGTGTCATTTATATCGGATGAATTTTCGGAATTTTCCGCATCTTCGGCTTCTTTTGCGTTTGCTGAATTATTTTCCGTGATGTTATCCTCTGCTTCAGAAGTATTTTTTTTGATTTCGTCGTTGTTTTTTCCCTGGGCTGCATCAATTTTATTTTCTGATTTCTGAGATTTTTCACTTTTTTCATCTTTTAGAGAATTTTTTGCGTCCTGATCGTCGTCGGATTCTTCGTCGTTATCCTGGTCGTCGTCGGATTCTTCGTCGTCATCCTGGTCGTCGTCGGATTCCTCGTCATTGTCCTGATCATCGTCAGATTTTTTGTCATCGTCCTGATCGTCGTCAGATTCTTCGTCATCGTCCTGATCATCGTCGGATTTTTTATTGCGATCAAATCGCTCATCGTCATCTCGATTTTTGTCTGATTTCCTGTTGTTCCGATCGTCGTCTCTGTTATCAAATCGCTTTTCTCTTTCGTCATCGTCCCGATCATCATCTGATTTTCTGTTGCTATCAAATCGTTCATTATCGTCTCGATTTCTGTTCGATCTTCTGTTATCCCGATCGTCATCGCCAGATCTCCTATCGTCCCGATCGTCGTCTAATCGTCTGCTATACATAATCCACTATGAGGTTTCGCATTGATATGATATACTACAAGTGATATTAAATATGGAGAAAAGGAATGAATGCATATAGTGAAGATTTGCGCATAAGGGTTATCGGAT
>JAITDB010000052.1 GCA_031282785.1 Holosporaceae bacterium | reverse complement strand
TTCTATCTACACTTGAAGGAGACCGAATGGCGTTTTAATCATAGGCATGAAAATATTTATAAATTGTTGTTAAGTAGGCTAAGAAAATCTCCTCTCTAATCTACTCTTGAACCTTAATTTTTACTTTCCCATCGGTGCTAGGCATACTCTCTACCGATTATGCCGTCGGAATAGCATCCAGACTTCGTATATGAAAAACCGCCGCCCGAGCAGCATACTCTACGTAAACGGATCCAATCGCATGGTTGGTTAAATCATCTTTTATCAATCAACAATCTTTACCAGCGTTATTTAAGAAATTATAATATTCTCTAAGTAATTTATTTGGTAAAAATATTTAGAATGTTCAGCGACAGTCAATTTTTTGCGATAAGGTTTTCATGGTTTACATTATTTTTACGCTGGTAATTTTGTTTTTAATTGCCATATCCGGTTTTATATCCGGAGCGGAAACGGCGATCACCGGAGCTTCCAAAGCGCATCTATATCATTTAGCGAAAAAAGGAGATGAGCGAGCGAAAAAAGTCATTTCTTTGCGGGAAAAAATGACCACTTCCATTGGCACGATTTTGGTTATCAATCAGATATTTTTATATTTTATTCCCATGATCAGCGTACTTTTTTCTGTGAAGTATTTATCTCCGGCCGAGACCGCTGTGGTGCAAGCGCTAATAGGAGCGGCGACCATCACTTATGCTGAAATATTTCCCAAGATGGTGGCCATACAATTTACGTCGAAGTATGCGTTGTTTGTAGCGCCGTTTGTGAAAAGCATTGTGACACTTTTGAAGCCACTGGTATCGGTGCTGGAGTTTTGCGCTCGCTTCTCGCTGAGACTGATGCGGGTAAATATGGAGGATCGATTGCCGGATAAATCCGACGACGAATTGCGCGGCGCCATCGAAATGCACGAATCCGGAGGAGATGAAGACGAGGCCCAGAAGAAAATAATGCTCAAAAGTATTCTGGATCTGGAAGAAATTACAGTGAGCCATATCATGGTTCACCGGAAAAATCTAAAAACCATTGATGTATCGCTTCCACTGGAAAAAATTGCGGCAGAACTGACGAGTTGTCCGTTTTCCCGCATACCGGTGTGGAAGGATAATCCAGAGAACATCATAGGAGTTCTAAAGACAAAGACATTTTTTCGAGCAGTCCAACTTGGCAATGGCGATATGGCGAACATGAAAATAAATAGTCTGATTTCTCCGCCATGGTTTATTCCGGAAACGACTCATTTACTGGATCAGCTGCAGAATTTCAGGAAAAAAAGAGAGCATTTTGCTCTGGTGGTAGACGAATACGGCGATCTCATGGGCTGCATCACACTGGAGGATATTCTGGAGGAAATTGTGGGAGAAATCACCGATGAATACGACGACGCGACAGCTTCCGGCGTGCGTTTGCACTCGGACGGCTGCGTAATCGCCGATGGGACGACTCCAGTTCGCGATCTCAATCGACAATTCAATTGGAATATACCAGAAGAAGAAGCAGCTACCATTGCCGGCTACATCATGCACGAATTGAGAAAAATTCCGGACGTCGGACAGATCTACGTGCTGTCCAATTATAAAATTGAGATTTTAAGAAGGCAAAGAAATCAAATAGGATTGGTGAAAATTATTCCGGTCACTTCGTCGGTTAGCGAATGATTGGAGTAAACTATGAAACAGTTTTTTATAAAAAGTTATGGCTGCCAGATGAACTCCTACGATTCACTTCGCATCGCCGACGCCCTCCAGGAAGCCGGTCATAAGTCCGCAAGCTCCATGAACGACGCGAATATTCTCGTATTCAATACCTGTAGCATTCGCGAAAAAGCCGACGAAAAATTATTTTCCGACCTGGGACGAGCCCGATTGAAAAAATTGCAAGCTCAGGTCACCGGAGACGATTTCATCATAGTCGTAACCGGATGCGTAGCGCAATCCAAGTCCGAAGACATCGCAAAACGAGCTCCCTACGTCGATATCATTGTGGGACCTCAGGAAATACACAAAATCGCCGAAGATATAAAAAATTTCGAGAAAAAAAATAAAATCATAAGAACAGAATCCAATGCTCAAAATAAATTTCTGCATCTTACGCATCAGTTTTTTAATCGAGAAGTGTCTGAATTTCTCACAATTCAAGAGGGATGCGATAATTTTTGCACCTATTGCGTGGTTCCCTATACCCGAGGCCGAGAATTTTCTCGAGATGCCTCAGACATAATCGCCGAAGCAAAAAAAATGCTGTCTATGAACGTGAAAGAAATAATTTTGCTGGGACAAAACGTAAATTCCTATCGAGGAATCGGTCCTGACGGAGAAACTTGGAATTTATCGCGGCTTATCTTTGCGCTGGCAGATCTGGATGGCCTGAAACGCATAAGATACACCACATCCAATCCCAAAGATGTGGACGAAAGCATTGCACTAGCTCATCGGGAAGTCGCTATTCTCATGCCGTTTGTGCATTTGCCAGTGCAATCTGGATCCAACGCTGTTTTGCAGAGAATGAACCGGAAATATTCGGCTGAGGAATATCTGAAATGCATCGATCTCCTGCGAGACAGTCGGAGCGATATGGCGTTTTCGTCGGATTTCATCGTTGGATTCCCAGGAGAAACAGACGACGATTTTCAAAAAACACTGGATCTGGTGGAAAAAATAAAATTCGCCCAGGCCTACTCATTTAAATATAGTCCGAGACCCGGTACGGCAGCGGAAAAAATGCCAAATCAAGTGCCGGAAGAAAGAAAATCGGAAAGACTACAAATCCTGCAAAAAATACTTAACGATCAACAGTCTAGCTTCAATGAGGGATATGTTGGCGGGCATCTGAACGTATTGGTCACCAAAGGCGGCAGGCATAAAAATCAGCAGGTAGGGCGTAGTGAGTATTCACAATCGGTGGCCATTTGTGATAGTTATTTAGAGATAGGAGATGTTGCTCGAGTAAAAATTACAGAATCAATGTCTCATAGTTTAGTTGGTGTGGTAGTATAGTAATGAATTTAGAAATTTCTGTGGAATACGATCCGTGGTCGCGGTGTGATGTGAAATCGATAGCCGACGAATGCGTATCGGCGGTGTTTTCTGAGCTGAAGCTGAATCACTATAACGTGGAGATATGTTTTTTATTTACGGACGACGAGGAATTGCAAATTCTAAACAAAACTTACAGAGGAGTCGACAATCCAACGAACGTACTGGCTTTTCCAGCGGATTCCATAGACAATATTGAGGGAGATCATCAGGAGGAAAGTCATCAGGAATATCAGGAATATGACGAAGATAGCGCTACTTGCTGCTGCAATTTATGTATTTTGGGAAGCGTGGCGCTGGCCTACGAAACAATTGAACGCGAGGCTCGGGAGCAGAAAAAAATATTTGATGATCATCTGAGGCACTTGGTGGTTCATGCGGTGTTGCATCTACTAGGGTACGATCATATAGGCAGCTCAGATGCAGAACAAATGGAGAATTTGGAGATAAAAATTTTGTCTCATTTGAGTATTGCGAATCTATATTAATTGGTTAATATTTTGAGATGTATTGCAAACTGAAAAATTATTTCAAAGGACTTATCGGAAAGAAAGAACATGAACTGCCATTGATAGACCGTCTGGAGGATCTGATTGAATCGGAGCAATCCATGTCCAACGATCAGGAACCAGACGACAGCAGCGAGTTGGCACTGGTCTCCAATGTTCTGGGGCTGAAGGATCTTACCGCTGCAGATATAATGGTTCCCAGAGCCGACATAGTCGGCGCCAAAATAGATACATCGCTGGAAGAATTCATAGAAATATTTTCTAAAAATCATTTTTCACAGATTCCGATTTATAGAAACACGTTGGACGACGTTGTGGGCATAGTCATGGTGAGGGATTTTCTGCCCTATGTCAAGAATCCTGAGTCTTTCAACATAGTATCGCTACTGAAGGAAGTAATTTACGTAGTTCCCAGCATACAGCTACTGGAGTTATTGCTGGAAATTCGTTTGTCTGCCAATCATATGGCATTGGTAGTGGACGAATTCGGCGGCGTGGACGGTCTTGTGACCCTTCAGGACGTAGTTTCAGAAATAGTCGGAGAAATTCAGCAGAGTCGAGGCATATTCCCCCAGATCATTACTCGTCAGGACGGCTCCTTTCTAGCAGACGCCAAAATGCTGGTGAACGAATGCGAAGACATTCTCGGCGTAGATCTGCTGAAGCCGTTTCTGAAAGAAGGCGAGGAACCGGATATAGAAACTCTCGGCGGATTAATCATGCTGCTGGCCGAAAGAATGCCTACCCGTGGCGAAACGTTGCAACATCCTTCTGGCATAGAATTTGAAATAGCTGATGCGGATCTGCGGCGTGTAAAAAGAATCATAGTGCGCAAAAGTCAGGCACCTTCTTCCGATGAAATGTTTAGAATTTAACAAAATATTTTATACATAATTTGTTTTGATAATCGCCTTTTTACGCTTGAAATGCAACATCGGCACTTGTTTCAGCAGAAAAAGCATCAAGTCCGAAGAAAACTTCAAACGGTGTTTTGTCTTGCCATCCTACAGATTTAAAATACGGTGACATTTTGATGCAAAAATACGACATTTTTTATTTATTAGAGACTGTTTTACGGCGATAAAATCTATTTTTGAGATTTAT
>JAITDB010000038.1 GCA_031282785.1 Holosporaceae bacterium | reverse complement strand
CATTGCTTCCAATATAAGTATTCTAAATTATGAGGTTCTTATCCAGAGTTTCGGAGGAGCAAATCTCTGGACCATATGTTCTGCAAGTCCTGTGGAAATAGAGGAAAAGAAACATATAGTCCTGGCCATATTGGATATCAGTAGACGTAAAGAAATCGAAAAAAAATTGGCCAATAACGCCGAGTTCCTGGAAAAAGAAATTCAAGCCCGAATCGCCGACATAGAAATAAAAGCCAAAGAATTAGAAGAATCGAACGAAAATCTTGCCAAAGCCAGAGCTGCTGCCGATGAAGCCAATACCGCCAAAAGTAAATTTCTCACTAATATAGATAAATTACTTTGGAAATGCGTGTTATTGCATAAACAGGTATAGCAATTGCCATGATCAAGAGTACGAACTTTCAAAGTAATTTATCTATATGAGCAACGAGCTGAAAACTCCTATTAATGCCATCATTGCCTATAGTGAGATTCTTCAGGAAGAAGCGCTCGATAGAAAAGATGCCGTGTCTGCAGACGATCTCAAAAAAATTATTGGATCCGCCAATCATTTGTTGTCGCTCATAGACGAAATTCTCAATCTATCCAAGATAGAAGAGGGCAAAACTCTGATGTGTTTCGAAAACGTCGACATAACAGACATGATAAAAGATGTGGAAGGCGTCACTATGCCGCTCATTGCCAACAATGACAACTCATTATTTCTGGAATATCAAAAGGATCTGGGAACCATGTACACAGACGCCACAAAATTGCGTCAGTGTCTACTGAATTTAATAAGTAACGCTGCGAAATTTACGGAATTCGGTCGCATAACATTGCGCGTGTCTCCGATTGTGAAGGATAATGTGGATCTCATAGAATCTTCCGTAATGGATACCGGTTGCGGCATGTCTCCGAAAAAAGTTTCTTCTCTCTTCGAAGCAGCACAGGAAGACGGAACTCCTAATACCGGTCTGGGCTTGGCGCTGACAAAAAAATACACGGAATTTTTCGGCGGGACTATACACGTCGAAAGTACCGAAAGCTTCGGATCAAAATTCACTTTGTATATACCGAGAATCACAAAAGCTGTTTCAAACGAGTTTTTGGAAGTAAAAAATAAAGACGCGTCAAAAGAAAATGAAGTCATCGAAATAGTCGATGACTTGTCCTAGTATGACGATTTTTCCGGATCCTTTTATGTACATAACTCAGTTTGAAAGTGCACACTTATTAGTCCTTATTAGACATATTTTTTTTATGTCTTCCTGGAAAGCGTGGAAAAATAAACACTTAGATTTTATTTTCCGACAGATGTCCAGCCAGCTCGTTGGTTATGTCCATTTTTTTGAGTGCTTTCAAGGTTCTGTTATTGAGTCCGCCGATGAAGACTTCTATATTTTTATATTTCATATCGACAACGAATTCTTTTAGTACTTTTGCGCCAGTGACGTCGATAAACGGCACATTTTGCATATCGATATAGATGGTATCGTGTATTTTTGGAAGAGTTTCCAGGGCGTGATGCAAAATAGGAGCCGCTCCAAAGAAAATATGTCCGGAGACTCTCACGCATTCGCATTCTTTTCCATTGCATTCTTCTGTTGATATTACCTGGGAGAAGGTTTCGGCGGTGGTTGTCTCCACAGATCTTTTGATAAACAGCAACGCCGACAGTATAAGACCGACTTCCACTGCAATAACGATATCTGTTAGAAGAGTAATGAGAATCGTGGAGACAAAAACAATGATATCGCTTTTAGGAGCCAGCAATATGTATTTATTTTTACTGAATCCGGCCATGTTCCAGGCAGTATAGAGTAGCATGGACGCGAGAGAAGCCATGGGAACGATTTTGACGAACTGTCCTAGGCATAGCATAAATAGTAGGATGAACAGTACGTTGAACAGTCCTGCGATCGGCGTTTGAGCGCCCACGCGAACGTTCAGAGACGTCGTTCCAAGAGCGCAGGTCGCCGGAATGCCTCCGCAGATGGCGGATCCGAGATTGGCGATGCCTTGTCCCACTAATTCCATATTTGATCTGTGTTTTTCTCCAGATAGATTATCGGAAATAATTGCTCCCAGTAGACTCTCCAGGCTTCCCAAAAACGCAATGGCAAAGGCCGCTGGAAATAATGTCTTGAGATGGGAAAGCGAGAAAAACGTTGTTGGAATTGCCAGAGAAGGCGCGCGATTTGCAACGTCTCCGAACTTGCTGCCGATGGTTTCTAGTCCAACATCATTGAATATCAGCGAGTATCCAATGCCGGTGATTAGCACCAAAAAGTATCCGGGCAATTTCGGTTTATATTTTTGTACAATCGCCAGAAATAACAGCGAAAACGCCGCCAATCCAAACGAATAGAAATTCATGGTGTGTAGATTGCCTATATAACAGCCGATCTTATCGATGAAATCCGTTGGAGCCCTCGGCAAAGTGAGTCCGAGGAAAGTGCCAAACTGAGCCACAATGATCGATAATCCTATGCCAGCCGTAAATCCTGCCGTAATCGGATACGGTACATAATGAATGAGACTTCCGACTTTGGCTACCCCTAGTAATATCATCATAATGCCAGCCATTAACAGAGCGCAGGTCATGCCTTCAAAGCCGTGCATCTTTATAATGTCGGCAACAATCATGGCAAAGGCGCCGGTGGGACCAACAATCTGGAAT
>JAITDB010000070.1 GCA_031282785.1 Holosporaceae bacterium | reverse complement strand
AGGCGTAAAATTTTCCTAAATTGGGATTCAGAAATATGGGTATTTTTTTATGTATCTATTTTTCATTGATATATCCTAGCTTATTGGGCTAGAAAATCAATCTAATCTACTCTTGAACCTTTGTTTTTTCGAGCCTGCCAAAATCACATTGAATTTTGATAAAATCCACCACGGCGGAATGGAGAGAATATGTGAGTCCACCATAGTACCATCCACTACTCCTGAGATTTTCGCGAACTTTTTAGTTAAAATTTCAAACAAAAACGCTGAATATCCTCTGTAAGAGTCGATTGGAGATAATTCTCCAGTTCCACTCGTTTGGAGAGTCCTTGCAGGACTGGCGATTATTTTCTCATAATTTTATGATGGAATTTTGTCGACAATAATCCAAGTAAACTCTCTGAATCAGCGGTTTTCTCGATACTTTTGCATCCTGGCAGATAAAACAAACGGGTGCAGAGATCATCCCTGCTGGTAGCGGGAGAGGGATTTGAACCCCCGACACGCGGATTATGATTCCGCTGCTCTAACCAACTGAGCTATCCCGCCGTATTTTGCGATGATGTCGAGATACTACACCATAAAAAAATAAATGTGAATAGTTAAAAAAGTATATTACAATAATAAAACTTTTGGCTTTAAGAAATTAAGGAATGTATCCGTGCTTTTTAATATAAATTTATTCAACAAAATTTTAGATTCGTGTTTCAAGGACGTGTCCAGTGCATCTTTAGCTAAAACATCGATTATTTTTGCGGTAATTGTGTCGGCATTTTTGGTGATCATAAAGGCAGTGGCGTGGCTTATGACGGATTCCATATCGCTATTGGCCTCTGTGAACGATTCCTGCTTGGATGCCTTATCGTCGTTTATTGCTTTTCATGCTCTGAAATTTTCCTGCGTACGCTATGACAAGATACATAATTTCGGACACGAAAAAGTCGAGGGAATCGTGGCGATTTTTCAATGCCTGGTTGTGATATATTCCGGATTTGCGATTTTCCGGGAGTCCTATGCAATATTTTTGGATCCCAAACCCATGGAAAATACTGGTGTAGGCATAGCAGTCATGGTGGTTTCCTGCGTAGCGGTGTACCAGCTGATATATTTCCAAAAATACGTGGCCCACAGAACGGAGTCCATGATCGTAAGGGGAGATTCACTGCATTATTTATCTGACTTTTTTATGAATTTATGTGTCATTGCATCGCTAATTTTGTCGAAATTTTTTGTGTACGTTGATGTTGTTTGTGGTTTGACTGTCGGCTGTTTTGTTCTGTACAACGCATGCAAAATATTCCGAGGAGCACTTTCTGACCTGATGGACGAGTCTCTCCCGGAGCATCTGCAGAATAAAATCGAGGAAACAATTGCTGCCGTGCCTGGAGTGAAATCCATAAAAATTCTCAAAACCCGGTCTGCCGGCATGAAAAAATATATTGAGTCCAGAGTCATCGTCGACGACGACCTGAACATACGAGACGCTCATAATGTGACAAAAGTCGCCGAAGCGGAGGTAAAAAAATTATTCGAAAACGTTGACGTAATCATAAAGGCAGAAATTTAGACACCCGCAGCAGTCCGTTTGAAAAAAAATAAAGAAGGATTGTTCGCGAAATGTAGAAAATTTTAGAAGAGTTGTACAAATCTCGTTACCAAAAAAATTACCAAAACGTCATTGACAAATTTTGCACAAAAAATTTTCTGCTTCCGCGAGAATTGTAGCTAAAATATCTTCGATGCTTTTTTCTTCTTTTACGGCACCTACGATTTGTCCGGACATAAGGGATCCGCGTTCGACATCGCCATTTTGGACTGCTCTTCTCAGAGCTCCTGCCCAGAAATGTTCCAGCAGCAGGCGTCCTTCTTCCAGCGATACCTCATTATTTTCGAATTTTCGGAGCACATCTTTTTGTTTAGCCATGAATTCGGCAGTGCCAAAATTTTCGATAGCGCGAACCGGAGCAACGGGAAATTTTTTATCCAATTGGATTGGCGTTACGGCGTCTTTGGCGCTTGCTCGGAGCAGAGCCTTCTTGAAATTTTCGTGCGCAATAGACTCTTTGGCACAGGCGAAAACCGTTCCCAGCTGACATCCAACGGCTCCCAGCAGCAGCATACTGGCAAAAATTTCTCCACGCAGTATTCCTCCGGCGACAAAAATCGGGTATTTTTCTATGTTCAGCATAATATCCTGTAGCAATACCATGGTGGAGATGGGGCCAACGTGTCCTCCGGCCTCACTTCCTTCTAAAATTAGAGCATCCAGACCATGGCGAAAAAGTCTTTTTGCAAGAGCCAGCGACGGAGCAAACGAAAAAACCTGTATGCCGTAGGAATGGATTTTATCTATCAGATCTTTATCGGGGATTCCGCCAGCTAGTATCACGTGAGAGACTTTTTTTTCGCCGCACGCGTCTATGAGGTCCTGCAATTTTGGATTCATAAGAATTAGATTCACGCCAAAATTGCGATTTGTTTTGGATTGAGTCAGCGTGATTTCGTTTTTCAGCAGATCTCCGTCCATGGCTCCGGAAGCCAAGACTCCGAACATCCCAGCGTTGGACATGGTTGACACGAGATTCGACTCCGAGATCCAGGTCATAGCTCCGCCGAGAATGGCGTAGTCCGATCCGAGAATTTTGCAGCCGCGATCCATTATTTTTCTGATTTTTTCGTATTTTCTCATTTATCCAACTCACAATACTGATGCAACAGAGCAATTGTTTCGATTAACTTATCGCCGGCAATGATCAGATGTGTGCCGCAGGAATTAGTGGAATAGCGAAACAGGTCTATTCTATGTTTTTCCAATTCTTTTACCAAATCATTTGTAATGTCCTCGGAATTATTGGCTGCGACGACACTTATTTTCGCCACATGTTTCTGCACGATTTCCTGTTTTACGCAGGTGACGCCGTCGCATTGTTTTAGGAGGCTAGTGACGGAGATGGCTTTTTTTTTGTCCACCATCAGACTAGTTTTTTTTAAATCTTTAGAATCTTTGGGAGGCAGGACGTCGCTATATATGAAATTTTCTGCCAGCATACGTATTAATCTCGGCATAATAGCAGGGTTTTTGTGTCCGACTTTTATTTGCGCCAAGCGCGGAACGACCGCCAAGCCACAGATTCTTTTTCCGGAATTTTTTTCCGAGATAATAGTTCCCTGGCATTGAGTAAAACTGGACGCGACACGTATTTTCACATTTTTCCGAAGAGCGTAGGCGACAGATTGCTCCTGCATAACTTTTGCGCCATGAGACGCCATTTCCAGCATTTCCTGATAGCCGATATGCTCCAGTAATTTGGATTCCGGATACAAATTTGGATCCACCGTATAGATACCATCTACGTCGGAATATATTTCGCATACGCTGGCGTTTACGGCTGATGCAACAGCGACAGCGGTCAGATCGGATCCGCCGCGTCCGAGTGTTGTCACGCGATTATCCGGACTGACTCCCTGGAATCCGCATACCACCGGGACAATGCCGCTTTCCATATCTGTCAGCAGATGCGACGACTCCACATTTTGAATGACGGCGCGGCCGAATCTATCGTCGGTAAAGATCGGTACCTGCCAGGACGCGTAGGATCTGGCCTGCAATCCCACATTTGCCAGAGCCATTGCCATTAGTCCGGCCGTAACCAGCTCACCGGAGGAGACAACGCTGTCGTATTCCGGATTCCCTTCGTAGGTGTTCATACCATTCGCGTATTGCACAAATTTGTTGGTCACTCCGGCCATAGCCGACACGACCACCACGATATTTTTATGATTTTTTTTCGTTTGAGAAACTATGGCAGCGACATTTTTTATTCTATCCAGTGTTGCAACAGAAGTGCCACCGAATTTTTGAACAATGCAGGACAAAACTAACTCCAATAATTATAAAACAACATAAGTTTAGGCAGCTATCTGGTGCGGCAATTTCATGAAATCGATCAATTCTCTGAGTTCCTGCCTTGCGGAAACATGGGACAAGCTCAGCTGATGTCCTGTATT
The DNA here is from genome assembly GCA_031282785.1 of Holosporaceae bacterium. GTDB lineage: Bacteria > Pseudomonadota > Alphaproteobacteria > UBA3830 > UBA3830 > BNWE01. Next base: position 6,040 of record JAITDB010000070.1, on the reverse strand, counting down.
TTCCATATCCAGTAACGTTATGCCCGATAAAAATAATTCCCTAAAAATAACTCGTTCGCAGAAACCAACTCCAAGCCGAAATCCTATTCTTTTGGACAATTCTTCTAGTACAACATTGATATCGCCTCTATTTTTACTATACAACGTGTTGAGGCGATTTTTTATTACGATCCAATCGATGGGCTTCAGGCCTTTTTTGGCCCTTTCTTTTCTCTGATTCCAAACCGTTTCCGCATAGATGCTTGGACGCATTGTTTTGAGATTATCGCCGGATACTTTTACCAACACGTCCAGGTCCACGAAACTTTCGTTAAGAGGAGTGACCAGAGTATCGGCAAATGAATGAGCCAATTGCGACAAAAAAGTATCGTTACCTGGAGTATCTATCACCAAAAAATCGCAGTCGGACATATTTCGCATAGTTTGCTCGAAGCGTTTTGTTTCATCTGCCATAATTTTTTCTTTATCATCCAGCGAACTTTTGGCGATGGCCTCGTGTTTTGGCAGAGTGAGAGACAACGGAGAAGCTTTTCTATGGGCCAGATACTGGGTAAATGTCCCCTGTCGAGCATCGACGTCTATTGTGCCGACCTGAAAACCTGAATTTAGCAGATAAACGGAAACGTGCATGGCCAGCGTAGATTTTCCGGTGCCACCTTTTTCGTTTCCGAATACGATAATATATGGTTTCATGTTTTTTCCTTTATTATCTCAAGTCTCTCATGTGAGATTTTTATGATTCTGTTTTTTATATATGCACACGGCGGATATTATGACACCAATCGACAGAACAGTCATCAAAATAGTCGCTAGAGCATTAACTTCCGGAGATATACCGAATCTCAAACTGGAGAACACGATCATGGGAAGAGTGGTAGATCCGGGACCTGCGACGAAGCTCGCTATTACCACGTCGTCCAGTGACAGCGCGAACGATAGTAGCCATCCGACCACAATACTGGGTGATATCATGGGCAAAGTTATGACGAAAAATACTTTCAGTGGAGATGCTCCGAGATCCAGGGCAGCTTCTTCGATGGATCTATCCAGATCCTGCAGTCGCGCCTGCACCACCATTGTGACATAGGACAAAGTCAATGTGATATGGGCAATGATGACAGTGGTGGTGCCCCGACCATTTGGCCATCCGAAATATTTTTCCATGCCCACGAAAAGCATGAGCAGCGATAATCCCATGACGACCTCAGGCATAACCAACGGAGCCGTAATTGCGCCAATGAAAAACGATTTCCCGCGAAATATCTGCAGTCGCGTTATGACTATGGCGGCAATGGTACCGAATATCACCGATACCGTGGCAGATATGCAGGCTATTTTCAGACTGGTAACAGTGGCCCTCAGCATGATCGGATCCGAAAATAACGCTCTGTACCACTTCAGAGAGAATCCGGACCACACGGTGACGAATCTCGATTCATTAAAGGAATAAATGACAATGCAGATCAGTGGAAAATACAAAAACAAATATCCAATGGCCAGCACAGCTTTCAACCACTTTGAACGCATTTTTCTACTCCTTCGCCAATAGATTGATTTCTTCGCGTTTTTTAGCAAACACGATGGGAAATACCACGCAAATAAGTAAAATAATAGACAGCGCCGCCGCCGTTGGCCAGGACATATTGCCGAAAAATTCGTTCCAGACCAAACGTCCGATGGTTAGTGTCTGCGCTCCTCCCAGTAGTTCCGGTATGACGAACTCGCCAATGGCTGGCACAAAAACCAGTGCCGATCCAGCATATATTCCAGGAGCTGCCAGCGGAGCAACAATGGAAAAAAACGCCGTTATGGGAGAACTGCCCAAATCGTAGGCCGCTTCAATCAGCGAATAATCGATTTTTTCAATGGCACTGTAGAGAGGAAAAATCATAAATGGCAAATAAGCATATATGATTCCAACGCAGGCTGCATAGGAATTGTTCATCAACTGCAGAGGTACGTCGATCAAATTCAGCCTCAGCAGCAGCGTGTTGATAAATCCACACGGGCTCAAAAGCATGATCCAGGCATAAACCCGAATGAGAAACGACGTCCAAAACGGCAGCAGCACCAGCATCAGCAGTATGCCGCGGTATTTTTTCGACGATCTAGCTATGGCATAGGCCATGGAAAAACCAATGATCAAACAGCAGACTGTGGAGGCTCCGGCGATCAAAACGGACGTCATGAATCCGCGAATGTACATTTCGTCGGTGAATAATACCAAATAATTCCCCAAATTCAGACGAATTTGCAGTGTGTAATCGGAAACCATGTCCACAATCGACGTGTAAGGCGGAGATGCAATCAAATTCTCCGAAAAACTTATTTTTATGAGAATTAAACACGGACATATAAAAAAAATCAGCATCCAAAGGGATGGCAGAAACACCAATAGGTGCTTCCCGGTGACTTTTTTTACCAAATCCAAAAACCACGATATGATCAGCTCTTCTATTCTGTACATGTAAACAGCCACCCAATGGTGGACGCTGCAGGGACTGAACCTGCGACCCCTACCGTGTGAAGGTAATGCTCTACCGCTGAGCTAAGCGTCCATGGCAGAAAATACATATGCGTACCATATAAATGAAACCGAATCAATATGCTTTTAAGATATGTCTTTTATATCAGCGAAAATTTACAAGAGGGCTGCGGTACAACCGTAAAAAAACATGGAATAATTGTTGATTTGCTCTATCACAGATTTTTTATCGATGACAATGCATTTTCCGGCTTCCACTGCAACGCCAGAAAAATGATGACGTCCCAGTGCAACAATTGTTTTCGGACCAATTGTAGGCAGATCCAGCCGATAATCCTGCTGCGGCTTAGAGGCTTTCACGAGAATCCCGCCGGTTCCGGTTTTTCTGAGCGGAGCACATCTCTCGATCAAGACGTCCGTGCCTTCCACGCATTCTACGCCGAGGACTAGACCGTCGCAGACAATCACTGCCTGGCCAATATCCAGATTCCCGATAGCACGAGCGACTTCCAGTCCTCTGCCAATATCGGCGTAGTCGGATTCGCTTGGACGACGAAAGCTCAGTACTTCATTTTGCACGAAAACATCACCCAGTAGATCCGTGCCAGCCCGTATTTTGAAGCCCTCTTGCTCTAGCAGTTCAGATATTTTTTTTAGCAGAGCGTCATCGCCGGCAAAAATCGTTTTTCCAAGCTTCAAAAGCCAAGATGCACCCTTTTTATCCAGCGAAATCTCGTGAAAATTCGGGCGCTTCACACTTCCGGCAAAAATAATTTCGGTGACTCCATTACGATGGAAAAAATCCAACGCCTTCGCTATCTCCCCCAAACCGACAGAGAGAGACGGCACAGCAGAATTCGCAGAAAACATCTCCTGGGAACAAAATCCAGAGGTTTCAGATTTCAAATCAGACGCACATCCTTTCAGAAACAGCAGGCAGAACTCGACGCCTTTAGCAGCACAGGCCTGAGCCACCAGTCGCGGATAGCAGCCGCTGCCGCAAATTATGCCAATGCATTCATCAGGATTTTTTTTTGTGTTCATCGACATCAACTGGTTTACAAAACGAGCGACTCGTTTTTTGTCTCATGAATTTTATGATTTCCTGAACACAGGATTCGTTGGGGTACATATTTTCCACCAGTTCCAAATTATCTGCCAGTGTACTATCGTTGGAAAAGATGATATCGCAGGCTTTTTGCACGGCATGTATTTCGTTATTGCAGATATTTGCTCTGCGGAGTCCCACAAGATTGACGCCTGACAGATAGGCTCGCTCTCCTTTTACAGCGCCGTATGGAATAACATCCCTTTCCACGCCGGACATGCCTCCAATTATGGCTCCGCAGCCGACTTTTACAAACTGATGCAGTGCCGTTAGTCCTCCAATTATGACATTGTCTCCAACAGTGACGTGACCGCCAAGAGTCGCGTTGTTACCCATGACAATATTGTCACCAATGACGCAATCGTGAGCAATATGCACTCCCACCATAAATAAATTGCCGTTTCCGATGACAGTCTCCATGTGTCCACCCTCTGTTCCCGGATGCATGGTGACATATTCCCGAATAATATTATTTTTTCCGATGACCAAGCGAGATTTTTCACCTTTAAATTTTAAATCCTGTGGCACATAGCCTATGGCAGCAAATGGAAATATTTTTGTTCCCTCTCCGATCACCGTATAGCCGTCGATGCAGACATGGGACATTATTTCCACGTTATCTTTCAGTTCGACATTATCTCCTATTAAGGAATAAGGACCGATTTTCACATTTTCCCCAATGCGCGCCTGCGGAGAAACTATGGCTGTTTTATGTATCACGCGCACCTCCTCCGGGACCGAATTAGGAACGAAACATACACGTCTGACACATCAATGCGAAAAAAATCACCTAACATCAGCAGTTCCATTATTTTTCCTCTGGCACCACGATCATTGCCGTAAAAACTGCCTCAGCCACCAATGCATTGCTGACAAAAGCTTCTCCCTTAAAACGCCAGACGTTGTCGCGACTTCTATCTTTTTGAACTCGCAACTGCAAGACGTCGCCTGGTTCCACGAGTTTCCTAAATTTAACATTGTCCATGGCCATAAAATACACCAAACCATTGCGGGACAGATTCATGCTTTTGGCCACCACCACTCCGGCCGTTTGTCCCATGGCTTCTACGATGAAAACGCCAGGCATTATAGGCCTATCCGGAAAATGTCCCTGAAAAAACGGCTCGTTCAGGGTGACATTTTTTATGCCGACCGCTCCTTCGCCGGGACGTAACTGTTCTATGCGGTCGATCATCAACATTGGATATCGGTGTGGTAAGCATTTTTTTATTTCGTTTATATCAAGAGTGAGATTAATAAAATCTTCGGCACTCATTTTATACTCCTAGGTTACGTGGTTGTTTTTTTCTTCATAACTGATGCTTTAAGGAAAGAAATCTGTCTTTTCCATAGATCCGCGTCCAGAGCCGGGATTCCTCCCACCACTTGTCCGGGATCGACACTGGCAGCAATGCCGCTTTTTGCAGCAGCGATGGCTCCGTCTCCGATTTCGATATGGCCGACAACGCCTACCTGTCCTGCCAATATGACATCGTTGCCGATTTTGGTGCTGCCGGCAATGCCCACCTGAGCCACCAATATGGATCTCTCTCCGATTTGTACATTGTGCCCCAACTGCACGAGATTGTCGATGATGGTGTCGTTGCCGATAACGGTGTCATCGAGGCTACCACGATCGATGGTGGTGTTTGCGCCGATTCTTACGCGATCTCCTATGATGACTCGTCCCAGTTGTTTTATATAGGTCATGCCGGAACCGTTTGGTAAGATGCCAAATCCTGACTCGCCTATTACCGCTCCGGAATTAATCAGAACGTTGTTGCCGATTATGCTATGGGAAATGACTACGTTATTCCGAATATTGCAGCCGGATCCAATGCGACAATTGCTCTCAATCACCACATTCCGACCGATAAAAACATTTTCTCCGATTTCAACATTTTCGCCGATAAAAGCGTTGTCGCCAATGTAGCAGCCGAATCCAATTTTTGAGGTTTCGTGAATTTTGGCAGTGCTACAGATATGATGCAAGTGCGATTCCGCCGGATATAGTACATCCAGAGCCTTGGCATAGCCGATCATGGCGTTTGCCGCCACGAGTCCTACAACATTTTCCGGAAGATCCTTGAGATTGGCCTCTGTCACTATGACGGCTCCAGCTTTGGTATTTTTTAAATCGTTCAGGTATTTTCTACTGGAAAAAAAAGACAAATCTCCCGCCCCTGCTTGGGCAAGAGTGGCCACTCCTGTTATTGGAAAATCGGCCTCTCCTACCCTTGTAAATCCGCCTATGACGTCCAATTCAGAGAGCATCACATGTTTAATATCTCCGAAAAAATTTTTATCTATCATGGCAATTCCCTATTATTATTTTTGGTTCAAGAGTAGATTAGAGAGGAGATTTTCTTAGCCTACTTAACAACAATTTATAAATATTTTCATGCCTATGATTAAAACGCCATTCGGTCTCCTTCAAGTGTAGATAG
>JAITDB010000066.1 GCA_031282785.1 Holosporaceae bacterium | reverse complement strand
CTATCTACACTTGAAGGAGACCGAATGGCGTTTTAATCATAGGCATGAAAATATTTATAAATTGTTGTTAAGTAGGCTAAGAAAATCTCCTCTCTAATCTACTCTTGAACCTAGTTTTTATTCTTTAATCCATAAGGTGGTAAGCTAAAACATTGAAAAAGATAGTGCAAAGTTATCCACACTCTAGCCTTAGTTTTGCAAATAATATATTATGGATTCAATAATTTTCTAGAGGTAGATATGTCATTAGATATTTCGGAAATAGTTCCCTATAATTTTTCTGTTGTAGAGCCCAGGTGGCAGGAATTTTGGGAAAAAAATCAGTCATTTAGATCTATTTTTGATTCGAGTAGGCCGAAATGCTATGTGTTGGAAATGTTTATGTATCCATCTGGCAAGGTTCACATCGGACACGTACGCAATTACACCATTGGTGACATCATTGCTCGTTTCAAGAGGGCCTGTGGCTATGCGGTGTTGCATCCGGTGGGATGGGACGCGTTTGGATTGCCGGCAGAAAACGCTGCTCTCAAAAGCAAGAGTCATCCGAAGGAATGGACCTATAAAAACATTGAGGTCATGCGAAAGCAGATAAAATCGCTGGGATTCTCCTACGACTGGACGCGGGATTTTGCCACCTGTGATCCCAAGTACTATGAGTTTCAGCAGAAATTATTTCTTGCGATGTATCAAAAAGGACTCATATACAGAAAAAATTCTGAGGTAAATTGGGATCCCATTGATAATTGCGTACTAGCCAACGAGCAGGTAGTCGACGGACGCGGCTGGCGTTCTGGAGCTATTGTCGAGAGGAGAATGCTGTCTCAGTGGTTCATAAAAATTACCGATTATGCGGAGGAACTGCTTGCCGAGCTCAATAATCTGGATGGATGGCCGGAAAAAGTTCGCACCATGCAGGAAAATTGGATAGGAAAGTCCGAAGGGTGCTCCATAAAGTTTCGCATTAACGATGAGGCGCACATAACCGTTTTTACCACGCGTCCGGAAACGATTTTTGGCGCGACGTTCCTGGCGATATCTCCGGATCATCCTCTTGCACAGGAACTGGCCTCCTCAGACGAAAAAATAAAAAAATTCATTGATGATCATAGAAAAGGATCCGTTTCTACGGAATTCATGGAAAAACAGGAAAAATTCGGTCTGGCCACTGGAATTTTTGTGCATCATCCGTTTTTGGATAAAAAATTACCGGTATTCATTGCGAATTTTGTGCTCATGGACTATGGAACCGGCGCTATTTTTGCCACTCCGGCGCACGACGAGCGAGATTACGAGTTTGCGGTCAAGTACAATCTTCCGATTTTAGACGTAATTCGTCCGGACGAAGACGCTTCGGACAAACGTCTGCCATATGTGGGCAGTGGCGTTGTCATAAACTCGGATTTTCTGAACGGCCTGAGCATATCGATAGCACGAAAAGTCGCCATCGATAAGCTTTGCGCCATTGGTGTTGGGGAGCGGAAAAAATTTTACAAGCTTCGCGATTGGGGAGTCTCGCGTCAGAGATATTGGGGATGCCCGATTCCGATGATTCACTGCGAAAAATGCGGCATTGTTCCATTGAAAAACGAGGATCTGCCGGTATTGCTGCCGGACGACGTAACATTCGATAGGCCGGGCAATCCGCTGGAGCATCATGCTTCCTGGAAGCGCGTGAAGTGTCCGTGTTGTGGAGGCAGTGCCACAAGGGAAACCGATACTCTGGATACTTTTGTGGATTCGTCCTGGTATTTTCTTCGATTCTGCGTGAACGATCCGAAAAATTCAGACTTACTGTCTTTCGATGATATTCAGCAGTGGATGCCTGTAGATCAATACATTGGAGGCGTCGAACACGCCATACTCCATCTGCTCTACGCCAGATTTTTTACGAAGGCGCTGGCGGACTGCGGATTTATAAAAATCCGAGAGCCATTCAAAAATTTATTTACCCAGGGAATGGTGTGCAGCGTTACCTATCAGAAGAAGAATGGCGAATGGCTCTCTCCCAGCGAGGTTGTAAGAAATCAGGGGGGAATTTGGGAAGTGGCGGCTACTGGAGAAAGGGTTCTGGTGGGACGCGTAGAAAAAATGAGCAAGTCCAAAAAGAATGTGGTAGATCCAGACACCATAATAAAAGATTACGGAACGGACGCTCTGCGATTGTTTGTGGTCTCAGATACTCCTGCGGAAAAAGATTTTCCCTGGTCCTACGAAGGACTGGAAGGCTGCTGGAGATTCAACAATCGTCTATGGCGATTGTTTGTGTTTGCTCAGTCCCGGGGAGTCTGCGCTGCCGAATGTGCCCGTGAGATAAATCTTGAGAGCCTGAAAAGCAACGTTCGCGATGTATACAAGGCGTTTCATCTTACCATCAAAAACGTGACTTATTCTCTCGACGAGCGCGGCATGAACAGAGCGGTCGCCTATGTACGAGATTGCGTGAACTCTCTCTACTCCTGCCTAGACGATATCGAAAAAAATAAACCGGTATTTTCGGTGATCATACGTGATCTCATAAAATTATTGTCGCCAATGGTGCCGCATATCTGCGAAGAAGTCTGGAACCGACTGGGGTTCGAAAATCTGGTTTCGGATCACCCTTGGCCTTCCTACGACGAAAAATTTTTGCAAAAATCGAGTATAACTCTTCCGGTGCAGGTAAATGGAAAATTGCGAGGAATCGTGGAAGTATCCATTGACGACCCCGACAACGTGGTTTTTCAAAAGGCTCTGATGGTCGATAATGTGAAAAACGTCATTGGTTCTGCTAAAATAAAAAAGCAAATATTTGTGAAGGGAAAAATAATTAATTTTGTTGTTTAGAACTCTGAGAAGTCGCTGCAGTATGAGATACTTTCTGCAAAAACTAGGAAAAACGCAGACATTTTTGCTGTTGCGCAGAGCTGTGGTGTCTTATCTGTACATGAAATATTATATAAGGAATCGAGCCGCGGGTCTGACGAAGTCAATTGCGGGAAGAAGCTGCTATGCAATAGCTTGTTTGACATTTCTTTTTCTGCTGGGATGCTCTATTCGTCCTTTATATCATCATGCAGACCGCAATGCCAGTAAAGTCGCGTCCAATATCGATGTCGACGTCATTGCCGAGCGGGAAGGCCAAAAATTGCGGTCCTATTTGATCGATATTTTTCGGGACATCGATATTTTTTCGAAATTGCCCCACAGACATTTTCGGCTGCAAATTAATCTGTCCTCTTCCGAAAAACAATATGCATTTTCCACCGATGGAAACGCCAAGAGAATAAAATTTTCCCACGTGGCCCAGGTCGTGCTGCTGGACGAAAATCAAAGAAAACTGATGGATCGAGAAATTACCGTGTCCGTTGGCCACAATATCTCGCATTCGCAGGGAGAAATATCGCTCTCCATCTACGGACGCAACAGCGAAACCCTCCTGAAAGAACTGGCCCATAAAATCCTGGAAAATATAAAAATGGTGCTGGAAAATGAAACTTGAATTCAAAAATATAAACGACTCGCACATAACCGCAAAAAGCGTTTTCTATCTCTATGGCAATTATAAAAAAACTTTGGGAGTGTTCTGCGATTTTATTCTGGAAAAATTTATGGCTTGCTATCAGTGTCCGGCAGAAAATATCGATGTTTTTTCAGGATCCGTCACCGAATGTCTGAAAAGCATGAGCGAGCAGTGCGATTTATTCAACAACAGAGTCGTTTGCTTCTGCATGCGCGGCGTCGAAGACAGCCATCTGGAAAAAATATCTCCGCTTCTGGAACGCGAAGGAAATATTTTCATACTGGAGAGCGGTGACTATGCCAAATCCAAAAAAATAACGGATTATTTTCAGAAAAGTAAATTTCCAGCAGTGGCGTCGTTCAAAAGCGATATTACGTTGTATTCTCTGTGTCGCATGTTGATCCCTGCGGCGCCATCGTCGGTAACGGCGGAAATCGTCAAAATAATAAATAATTCCGACGAAGACCTCCGTTCCCTGTTCAAAAAAATCAGCATACTCGTGGACGCCCATGACTATGACCTCCTGCAGGAATACGTCACCTATAAGAGTACGTTTTTTCAGCAGTTGGACTTTATTCCCATGGTCAGATACATGTTGAACATGGCCATCAAGGAAAAAATCTACGAACGAAAGCAGGAGGGGATGAGCTTTTCCCGAAATAATATTGTGCAATCTCTGCTGAAGTCAGAAATTTCTCAGAAATTTGGAAAAAACCTGGGAAAAAGCTATCTGTACGAAATGGTACAGATCGGTTATGTTGGGAATCGTTGATGTTCGAAGATTTAAGAAAAAAATAGAGCAACAAGGGGAAGGACCACTGAAAATGACCACAAAAACGAGAAAAACTGTGATAATTCTAGTTACTGCAGTGGCGATCTTTGCTGTGGGCAAGAAATACGCAGGGCAATTGAGTATAATTGCGGATCGGTTCTGGTCCAAACAAGAAAAATTTGCATATGCCGGAGCTCTGGAGGTAACCAAGGTAATTTTGTCGGCGCGAGTTGCGTCGGACATCGTTTTTTTTAAGTCTGAAGAGGGCAACGTCGTAAAAAAAGGCGAGGTCATTGTAAAACTAGACGACGAGGCCTATCAAATTGCCTCCAAGCAATTGAACAGCGACTACGATCGATCGCTGAAGCTCGTTAAAAACGGACATATATCAATTGATCAACATGAACGCATCGAAAGAGCGAAAAAAGATAACGA
>JAITDB010000053.1 GCA_031282785.1 Holosporaceae bacterium | reverse complement strand
CCGAACTTGGCTTTAACAATCCGCTCATTGATGGCCTCCGGCTACAATTTATATATATATACCACATTGTTGGAGGAGATAGAGAAAATATTTTTGATATAGATAAATTACTTTGGAAATGCGTACTACTGCATAGACAGGTATAGTAATTACCGTGATAAAGAAGACGAACTTTCAAAGTAATTTATCTATACAATACGAGGGATAGCAAGAAATACTCATGAATCTATTGACACACATATCCATCTATGCTTATTATATCAGCACTTGTGTCTCTTTTAGGAGGGGTGGCCGAGCGGTCAATGGCAGCAGACTGTAAATCTGCCGACGGAAGTCTACGTAAGTTCAAATCTTACCCCCTCCACCATTGTGCATATGAATTTGGAAAGTTATAGGTGATTTATGGAACATGTGAAAGTTATTTTACTTCAAAGAGTAGCGAAGCTCGGAAACATTGGAGATGTAGTCAGCGTGAAGCCTGGTTTTGCGAGGAATTATTTGTTACCGAAAAAAATCGCTTTAAGAGCCACAAATGAGAATAAAAAGTATTTTGAAGAGAAAAGAACTCAGATTGAGGCCACAAATGCCGAAACAAGAACTGAGGCTTTGAGAATTGCCGAGAAGATAAATAATTTTTCTATTGCGTTGGTGCGTCAAGCCAGCGAGAAGGGACATTTGTATGGATCTGTCACCTGCAGAGACATCGTTGCTGCTGTGAGGGAAGCTGGGATCAATGTCAACGCTGGTCAGATCAATTTAAATGCTCCTATTAAGCAGGTAGGTGTTTATAATTTATCAATTAATCTACATCCGGAAGTATCGGTGCCGATCAAATTGAGCGTAGCGAAGTCGGAAAGTGAAGCGCAGCAGCAGATTGTGGAAGAACCGAGCGCTGTTGCCTAGTCATTTTCTGAGCGACTTTTTACATATGGAGCCAAATGAAACAGGTCCTTACTCCGGAAGATCTGAATTACCTGGAGGAAAAGTTGGAAGCGGCGTCTCCTGCTCCGTGGAGGGTCGTTGATGAGGAAAATGTAGATACGGTGTGGGTGTCGCCGGATCTCGATGGTAATCCGATTGCGCTCTTCGATTACAGAAGCGGTGAGCAAAATAAAGCAGACGCCCATTTCGTGGTCTACTCCAGAAATTATATGAGTGTTCTGATTCGCGAGATAAAAATTCTGCGCAAAAGAGTTTTAGAGCTCATACAATCGAATAATAGCGAACTTCAAAAGCGCATGGATTTGCAAACGGAGCTCAATGAGCTGAAAAAACTCATGCGAGACGCCCATGAATCTAAATAAACTCATATTTGGAAATCCTCTAAAAACAGAAAACATAATTTCCGAACGCTTTAGTAAAACCAAAGCGCTGGCAGTATTTTTTTCAGACGTTTTGTCCTCTGTATCTTATGCCACAGACGAAATTTTGCTAGCCCTGGGACTAATGTTTGCCAGTTCGTTTTCTATGCCGGTGGCAGGCGCCATCGTGGGACTAATATTGGTTGTGGCCGTGTCCTATTGGCAGAGCATCGAGGCCTATTCCAGTGGAGGCGGAGCATTTACAGTGGTGCACGAGAACCTCGGAGAATTTTTCGGACTCATCACGGCATCTGCTCTCCTAATAGATTACACGCTAACGGTGGCAGTGAGTTTATCCGTTGGAGCGAGAGCCGTTATATCGGCATTTCCGTCTTTTGCAGAGCATTCTGTGTCGTTTTGCATGATATCGCTGCTGATCATCACCGTGTCGAATTTGCGGGGCACAAAGGAATCTTCTCGCCTACTGACAATTCCCACCTATTGCTTCATTCTGCTGGCGTTTCTGATGATATTGTGCGGGATTTTTAAATCGACTCCGGAAAATAATTTCGTCCGAGAGCATCTCCCTACTGAAGTTTCGAATCTGCTGCTTATTGTAGTACTGCTGCGCGCGTTTGCCTACGGATGCTCGGTGCTCACTGGTATCGAAGCCATTGCTGGTGGCGTCACCTCCTTCCGCAAACCACAGTATCAAAACGCCCGCGTAACGCTGGTGGTCATGTCCTGCATACTCATTTTTTTATTCCTGGGACTCACTTTTGTGGCAAATAAATTTCATCTTGTGTTTTTGGAGAACGAAAGCGTCATATCTCAGATGTCGCAGCGATTGTTCGGTCAAGGATTCCTCTATTATCTTATTCAATTGATGACTGTATGCATTTTGCTGATCGCTGCCAATTCAGCTTTTTCCGGTTTTCCTCGATTGGCCAGTATATTGGCCGAAAAAAAATATATTCCCACCAGTTTTGCTAATCTCGGAGATCGTCTGGCCTATTCCAACGGCATTGTTATGCTGGCTCTGGCGTCGACGGCACTGATACTCGTGTTCAAATCCGACTCGTTTCCGCTTATTACATTGTATTCTCTGGGAGTTTTTACGTCGTTTACGCTGTCGCAGGCCGGAATGGTAAAACACTGGATTCGCAGAAGAGGAAAAAACTGGCATATAAAGGTTGCTCTGAACGCTTTTGGATCGCTGGCCACTCTGATAACACTGCTGGTCGTTGTCCAAAGCAACTTCCTAAGCGGAGCCTGGATAATACTGCTGCTGATACCCGTATTTTTCTTTCTGTTCCTAAAGATTAATCGCAGATATCAGGTGACAAACGTGGAATTGGATCTGAAAAAAGGTGGATTGGGAAAATTCCTGAGACCCATAAATGAAACTAAACCAAAAGTGGTGGTGCCGATCTCCCGAATGCACAAGGGGACTCTGGCGGCACTGCGATTTGCTGCTTCGCTATCAGACGACGTTGTGGCAGTAATAGTAAACGTCGATCAAAAAGAAGTGGATAGGTTAAAGTTGGCCTGGAGATCCATGAATTTCTCCATTCCGCTGATAATACTGAGTTCTCCCTATCGATCCATTGTGAATCCGTTTCTGGATTTTTTGGCAGAGCAGGACGAACGCAATCCTGAAAAAGGAAAAACGATCGTGATTATGCCCAGTTTCGTTCCCGGACAATTCTGGCAGAATCTTCTACATAACCAGACGGCGGCCATTTTCAAAACCGCTCTACTCTATCGAAAACAAACCAGCGAACAGACTCGCGTGATCGTGGAAATACCATATCAAATGAAGAAATAAATCCGTTGTTTTTTTAATTTATAGAGCGGTAACGGTGTGTAAAATTGCAAAAATTTGCAAATCATAAACTTTTTGTGAGATATAATGATTCCGTAGGCAATTAATGTGGATGATTATGAATAAAATCGTTGCAGTGCTCGGAATTATAGTTCTAATGACTCTTTCGGGATTATTTTTTTGCGTTGGTTTTTTCACTGGAACGACGATTTTTCCCAGCAGATTATCCATGGTAAACGACGACAGTAAAGAGAAGGAAAAAGCTCTGACTCTAAAGGATATAGAAGATATCACGGACGTTAAGTCGCCGAGTATTTCGGAAAAAGTAATGGGGATTCTGGCGACAGCTGCCGAAAGTGCTTCTGAAACGATGTCTATGGCCATGAGTAGGCACAAAATTTTTGGCGACGATTCAAAAGTAACGGTTGATTCTCTTCTACGCGAGATGGCTGCCAGCCACTCGCCCACCGACGACTGTTCCTACGACAAAAGCATGACCCAGGTAAATGCTCCGGCCGTTACAGCAAGCAAATCTTTGGACGGCAAAAAAATAGTTTTCATCGGATATTTCAAAAACAACATAGCTGCGCAGATTCAGAAGCTACTCACCGGAAAAGGATATAAAGCCCACGTTGAGAGGTCCAAAAGCGGAGACGGAAGTGAATCGTTTGTATTCTGCGGTCCATTTAAAAAAGACGAAAGCGCTAATAATCTGGTGACATGGCTCCAAAAGCACGATTTTTCCGAAGCAAGGACCATCAGTGTTTCCAGCGAAAGCATGGAGGAGATTCTGTACGATTTCATCAACGACGACTCCAGCATGCCGGAGAATGTCGAAAAAGAAATTCCGGAAATGGACCTAAGTAGCCAAAATGCGACTACTTCGCCAACAGCGACTCCGACGACAAAGCCTGCCCCTAAAGTAGATATAACACTTCCAACACTATCAACAATTGCGACACAGCCTCAGACTGTGGTGCCTCCGACACCCACAGCAGCATCTGTAACAGCAACGCCGACACCGGCATCTGCCGCAGCAACATCGACACCGGTACCGACACCGACTGCAACGACACCGACAGCGACATCTACCACTCCGACACCGGCAGCAACGACACCGGCAGCAATGACTCCCTGAATTGCTGAAGTTCGAGGAACTCCACGTCTGAGTCATCTGTGTTTCAGGATATTTTATGGCACTGCGGTGTGGGATCGACCAAGAGAGGTATTTGATCGACATGTTTTTTTTCAGCTGGAAGTTGTAGCATTGATGCGCGTCAGTCTTGAACGGGCGATCCAACTTCCTAGTTAGTGGTGGTAAGGTTTTTGCGAGACAGTATGGAAAATTAACGTTTCTTATGCTAATATGCGTTAAAATAAGAGTTATTATACCAAGTTCCATTTGTGAGTATCCAAAATACGGATTATTTCCAATGGATATAGAACTTTTAATGGGTAATTTAGAGCGAAACTTGGTATTAGGATCCACGTGACAGGGTATCGATGGTGTTATTTGTCTGCCGGATCTTACTTCAGAGCATACATGACATTTTTTATTTGATTTTGGAGAGAATTACCTATGGAATTTCGCAACTTTGCAATAATTGCGCACGTTGATCATGGAAAGACAACGTTGGTGGACGCTATGTTCAAGCAGAGCGGTCTATTCAGGACCAATCAGCAGATGGATAACTGTGCCATGGACTACAATGCTCTGGAACGGGAACGCGGCATTACCATTCTCGCCAAATGCACGAGTTTTGTGTGGAATAACATAAAGCTCAACATCGTAGATACTCCCGGACACGCGGATTTTGGCGGAGAAGTAGAACGCATTCTCAGCATGGTGGACGGAGTCCTGCTGCTGGTAGACGCGTCGGAAGGACCTATGCCTCAGACGAAATTCGTGCTCACCAAAGCTCTGGCATTAGATCTCAATCCTATTGTGGTCATAAATAAGGTCGATAAGGCCGACGCCAGAGTCGACGAAGTAATAGATGAGGTGTTCGATCTCTTCGTTGCTCTCGGAGCCAATGAAAAGCAACTGGATTTTCCGCTGTTATATGCGTCTGGCAGAAACGGCTGGGCGGTTCGGCATTTGAACGACGAGCGTCGAGACCTTACGCCACTGCTAGAGACTATTGTCCAGCACGTTCCTCATCCGGAAATAGACGAAAGTGCACCATTTCAAATGCTGGTCACCATGTTGGATTATGATCAATATCTGGGACGCGTGCTTACCGGAAAAATCCTCAAGGGAAACGCCAAGATAAACGACGCCGTACACGCCATCGGTCCCACCGGCGGAATTGTGGAGCGCGCGCGCCTCACGAAATTGCTGTCATTTGAAGGACTAAAGCGTATTCCGGTGGAATATGCCCACTGCGGCGACATCATTGCCATTGCCGGACTGGGAGTCGCGACTGTAGCAGATACCATCGCCTCTACGGAGGTCACAAAGCCACTAAAATCTCTGCCGATAGATCCGCCAACGCTGTCCATGATCTTTTCCACCAATGATTCGCCTCTGGGAGGTCAGGAGGGAAAAAAATTGACCTCCCGCATGATCTGGGAACGACTGGAAAAAGAAGCCGAAGGCAATATTTCTATCTCCATTCGGCGATCCGAAGAACAGGACTCCTTCGAAGTGGCCGGTCGAGGCGAATTGCAGTTGGGTATACTCATAGAAACTATGCGGCGAGAGGGCTTCGAAATGTCCATTAGCAGACCGCAGGTGCTGTATAAAATCGAGGGAAACGAAAAATTAGAGCCAATGGAAGAATTGTACATAGATCTGGACGACGAATTTACCGGACTCATCGTAGAAAAAATCACGCTCCGCAAAGGAGTGCTGCAGGATATGCGTCCGTCCGGAATGGGAAAAACGCGACTGAAGTTCCTCATTCCCACCCGAGGACTTATCGGCTATCACAGCGAATTCCTCACAGATACACGTGGCAGCGGCATCATGAACCGATCATTCTGCGGCTATGAACCATATAAAGGTTCCATCGAAGGCAGAACCAAAGGCGTACTTATCTCGAATTCTATGGGAAATGCCATTCCCTATGCGCTTTTTTTTCTAGAGGAAAGAGGCACCCTGTTTGTAAAACCCGGAGATCCCGTCTACGAAGGCATGATCATCGGCGAAAATAATAAAAACAACGACCTGGACGTCAATCCTACAAAAACTAAGCAGTTGACCAACGTAAGAGCTTCCGGAAAAGATGAAAATATCAAGCTATCTCCTCCAAGGACTATTTCATTGGAACAGGCTTTGTCATATATTCAGGACGATGAGCGAGTCGAAGTCACTCCAACCTCAATCCGTCTGAGAAAAAGGTACCTCGACCAAAATACTCGCAAAAAAATGAGTAGATTAGAAAAATGAATTTTACGTCTATTTTAGGCGACTTTCTGAAAACTTACCGTAATCCTAAGATTGGTTCGACGTTTTTTATTGGATTTTCCTGTGGATTACCGTTCCTCCTGACTCTTACGATTTTGGACCTTTGGCTGAAAGAATGTGGCGTATCTAACACCGTAATAGGACTGTTTACGCTGCTGCATTGGCCGTTTACGCTGAAATTCCTGTGGGCGCCTTTTATAGATAAGTACACTCTTCCGTTTTTTCCCAAAAAATTCGGACGATTGCGAGGCTGGGCCGTCAGCAGTCAGCTTCTGCTGTTCATTGGAGTCTGGGGGATGTCCTGTTCCAGTCCGCTTTCTAGTCCTCTGCGCCTGATTCTATGCGCGTCGCTGGTGGCATTTGCCGACGGATGCCAAGACATTTCCCTATACGCCTATCAATTGGATCGTGCTAAAAAAGATCTGCTCGGACCCGTGGCCGGAGTCGTAATCTTCGGCTATAAAACCGGTATGTTTTTCGCAAAAAGCTCGGCTCTGTATCTGGCCTATTATTTCGGCTGGAATACTGCTTATCTCCTGATGGCCGTTGCTATCTTGATCTGTGCCGTGTTTATATGCTGCATTCGCGAACCTGATGTCAGTATCTCTTCAGGCGGACAGCTCGCCTCTGTGGCAGAATCCTATGCCTCCGATTCCAACTCCGAATTCGCTCGATTTTTCAAAAAAACAATTTTCGAATGTCTGGTGTGTCCGTTCAAAATTTTTATGAAAAGAAAAAATTGGAAAAGCCTGATCGCTCTGGTAATTTTTTTTAAAGTTGGCTACATTCTCACCCAAAAAATGGCAAAACCTTTCTACATGGACATGGGCTTCAGCATTCTGGAAATAGCCAACGTAGTACAGGTGTTCGGTACTTTGGCTGCCATGATCGGAGGAATGATCGGCGGATATCTCATAAAAAAATTCGCTCTTTATCGAGTCATGTTTTACGCTGCTGTGGCGCATGCCCTGTCTTGCATTGCCTATCTGCTGCTGTCGAAGGCCGGTCATAGCGTACCGATGCTCTACATCACCGTTTTTGTCGAAAACGTCACCGAGGGAACCATGGGAGCCTCTTTTATCGCCTTTTTATACAGCCTCTGTAATATAAAATATTGCGCCACCCAGTATGCTCTGCTCTGGGCCTTTTACGACTTCGGAGGCATGTGCTGCCGCATAGTATCCGGAGCCATCGCCGACATCCTCGGCTGGACAAACTTCTTCCTGTTTGTGCCATTGACCTTCGTTCCAAGCCTCCTGATTCTCCGCAAAATGGTCAAAACCGAAGCCAAGAGAGTCTGAAGAAAATTTCGAAAATTGTGGGGAAATATCATAAACTAGATTTTTTTTTCTTAAAGGAAATTTTATTTTTTCCAAAATGGCCTTAGCATCACCATAAAAAGCGGAATAAAATCGATTCTTCCGGTAATCATGGCAGCCGTTAGAATTATTTTAGAAACGACACCGAGATTAGCCATTTCTAAGGCTGTGGCTCTGTGTAGATCGAAAAACGGACCATTATTATTCATGCATGTAACAACCGCGCCAAAGGATTTTCCGAGTTCCATTTCGAAAAACGAGAGGGTAATGGAAAATACCACTGCAATGGTGGCGTAGCAGATAAAATAGGAGAATAATCCTGTTACATCAGCTTCTTCCAGTCTTTTTCCGGCGTAGGTTGGCACATAGACCGCGTTGGTTCTGACGATTCTCATGAGATAGCTTTTAATCAGCAGGAACATCACCATTAGACGAAAGATTTTTATGCCGCCGCTGCAGGATCCGGAACATCCTCCGATAAAATTAGTGACGTATAACAGTGCGTTTGCGAAGGAATCCGGAGCTTCGGAAGCATTTAATCCAACTCCGGTAGTAGTAATAGAGGAGATTGCCAGGAAAAAAGATCTTTTCAGATTTTCCAAAACACTGCTGGTGGTCGGAAAAGACATCTGCGTGAACAGCAGCAGGACCAGCAGAAATACCAGACATAAATAACAGATAAACTGGCGATTTTTAAAGGCTGAAACGCCTTCGGAGAACAATCCCGTTACGAAAGCAACAGGACATCCTCCAATGAGCATGAGAATCGGCAGTATCCAGCTAACTCGCAGAGAAATTCCGGAGATGTCGAAGGTATTGTCGGGTATGGCTCCTCCGGTAGACAGCGCCGAAAAGGAATAACACAGGGAATCTAACGCTGACATCCCCGTTCCCGCAAATAAAAACGTGCTCACGAAGGCCAATGCTAAATATATCAGCAAAATAGCCTTTACTTGGCCCAAAAAAGAATATCTTCCGCTTACTTCGAATATCGGAGCATAAATCGATTTCAAATGCGGAAACACGCATACGAACGAAGCAATAAAAGATACTCCCCCAAACAGCTGCAAAAGACTTCTCCAGAGCAGGAAACCCTCAGATAAACTGCGGGTATCGTAGATTGCGCCGGAACCCGTGGTGGTCAGCAGGAGTATCGCCTCAAATATGGAATCCGTAAACGACATCTGCAGCGATGACAGAAAAAACGGCAACCCCGCAAGTATTGGTAAGACAATCCAGGATATCAGAATAATCAGAATTTTTTCTCGAGCGTTGGGTTCTTGAATTTCAAAAAATCGGCCGGAAAAAAATAGCACGCCTCCCAAAAAACAGCTGAATATGCTGTCGACAACGAATTCGGTGGGAAAATCATTGCCCAAACAGCAGTCCACGATGATCGGTATCAGTGCCAATCCAGAAAATATAAAAAATAAAATCCCAAGAACATAGAAAATTTTTTCGTAGCGGATCATTTTTTTACTACCCCGAAATGAATTCACACTGCATTAGTTTTTCAGGGAAATCAAGAGCATATATCGATAATCTTTTAGCGAATCTGCTAGCTTTTTTTTTATTTCATGTATATATCTTGCAAAATTATTAATGTTTTGGTAATGAAAATGTGCTTTTATGATATAGTAGCTTTGTATTCAAGGTTGTATTTATATGCTGCATAGGATGTTGAAAAAAATAAAAGGCTCAAATGGGGCTACTGCTATAGAGTATGCTCTGATTGCTAGTCTAATAGCTGTAGTCGCCATAACAGGTTTGAGACTTGTGGGAAATGTGGTTGGCCAAAGGTTCAATATGTTAGCAAATGAGGTATTATGGAATACCGAATAGCCAGGCTAATAATGATGTTTTCTACTTAAAAAAATTTTTTGAGTCTCATGTATTCTGCAAAAAAAATAATAAAAAAATTGTACAAAATTAACCTTTTGTAAAAAAAAATGTCTTATTATCGTAATATGGATAACGAGGGACGGTAACAATCTTCATATGGATGCCAAAATATTTCAGCAGTTTGTAAAAATACGCTGTTTTATTTTATTTTTCGCATTCTTTGGTTTTGCTTATTGTTTAGCTTGTAAAGGCTTTATAGACATTTGGGGTGTATAACAATTGGTACATTAGAAAATGTTTTCCCGCGTTATCCAGATATGAGCATATGAGACTATGGACGGCAGATTCTGAAAAACGCTAGTTATGGCGATTAGTTTTGCAGTAATCTCAGTACCAGCGAATGACAAGAAGATGTTGCATTAATGCAATTTTTTTTGCAAGAACAAGGGACCGCAAACATTTGTGTCGTTGACACTTGTGTTGTGGCGCAGGACCGCAGTGTACATACTGTGCACGAGAATCTGAGCTGCGGATCTGATGAAATCGATTGCGAGAAAAAGCCATTAGGCAACGATCTTGACAAACGAACTACGAAATCGCGACGTTGATTCGTCGGGCAGCAAGCAAAAAGCACCGGAGCTTGTTGTTTTGTAGGTAGAAATATTTTTTTAGTTGCATGTATGATATGTTCCAAATCTGTTAAGATTAGGGATTGCATCTAAAAAATAAATAGATGAACTTGTTAATTCGCTTAAAAGTCCGACAGCCTGCAGTGGGATGACTTGATTTTTTGGAATCGCGACACTGGGGTGCAATTGCTTGATGGTTTAATGGATGTGCGTATGGAGCAAAATATTGCTAGAGGTGGTTTAAATGATTGCGGAAAGTGAAAACAAACCTTTGAGGGTAACGGGAAAGGTAAAATGGTTTAATCAGTTCAAGGGATATGGCTTTGTCGAAGTAGCACACGTACCCGAGGATGTTTTTCTTCATTTTTCCATTATAGACCAAAGTGGAATAAAGAGATTGAATAATGAAGATGTGATTGTTTGTGACATCGCAAAGTCTGATAAGGGATATCAAGTGACTTGCGTTGTGGAAATAGTTCATTTAAACAAACGCGAGACGTCGGATAAAAAGCCCGAAGCGGTCAATGTTGTCATGAAATGGTTTAATCCGGCCAAGGGGTTCGGTTTTGCTCAGATGCCAAGTGGTGAAGATGTGTTTATACATTCAAATTTGCTTAAAAAACATGGTCTCACGAATATAGAACACGGACATCGTTTGGTTCTGTTGGTACATCACACAAACTTTGGCTATGAGGCATTGGACATATTGAACAACTGAAGCTCGTTGCTTTTTACGAATTTTAATACGGCAGAGCTAAAAATTTAAGACTGTTGAAATCTGGGATCGTTAAAAACTGATCCCAATAGATTTAAAAAAGAAAAGAGCTCGATGTTGCTGGAGATCTCTTCCAATTGATACCGTCTAACAAAAAAAATTACAAAGTTTTGTCAAGATAGGATTTAGTACTGCATGTCTTCTTCTTGCTCGCCATTGGAGCCACTTTCGTCACTGGTATCGTCGGATTTTGCAATTAGATTAATAGCCTTTCCATTTTCGGCATCGCTCGGAGTATTCGTCATTAAATTTTGAAGAAGATTCTGTTGTATTTGCTTATCTACTCTTCCCTGGGCGTAGGAGCAGGTAGGCCATAGAGCTGCTGCCATTGGACCAGATATTTCTGTTACAATGAAGCATATATCTCTCCATTGAGGGAATACCGCGCACAGAATAGTTGCGGTTCCGGCAGTCACAAAAGATATATTGCGAATTACTCCGAGAAACGTCCTGAGCCTTTTCCATAACTTAACAGTATTATCCAATATTGGCCGTGCTTTTCCGAATCCATTGCTATCAAGGCTCCTCGCTATTGCTAAATGGATATCAGAGGGATCCAATTGTTCCGTATTTTTGGAACAGACGGCAGCCATTATCTTAGCCGTATGTGGATCATATTTTTCAAGAAAACGTTTGTGGAAAAAATCAGCATCAAAAGCAGAAACCATATTTTCTATGGTCTGTAAATCCTTTGGATTCTGAGGACTGGTGGCAGTAGGTAGAGGAGCAACATGTGTCGATACATTTGACGACGTCAGATTAGGCGTTGTGTTATTTTGTTCCATCCCCCAAACATTAACAAAACAAAAAAACGCAAATAATATTAATGATGTAAATGCTTTCATGTCTTCCTCCTATGCATTCAATGGAATCGTTGGAATTCCAGCCATTTATGAGACTATTGCCCAATCTTTACCAAATGTTTTTTGGCATGACAAAAAAACAAAAAGCTTCGGATGCAGTAATATTTTTTTGTCTAGAAACAGGTTGTTCTAAACATCATGTAAAATATTATATGTATTATGGACGAAAAGTATGAAGAAAACGTTAATTTTTATTTTTTATGAAAAAAAAGAATTGATCCAAAAAAGAAGCGCATACATTTAAGTATCGTGGACTCGATTTTGAGGGTTTGGGATAATTTCAGACATCAATACTTCTTTACTAATTTTATGAACTTGGAGTCCCTTGACTGCGTTAGTAGTTTTATTTTTATGTATTTTTATTACAATCATTGCAAATGATAAAAT
>JAITDB010000093.1 GCA_031282785.1 Holosporaceae bacterium | reverse complement strand
ACCAAAAAGCTGCACTATTTATTGTTCTAGCAAGATCGTATCAAGTTTTTTCGGATTTCAATCGCCTCATATTATCAAAAAGCGTTGAATGATAAGATTTATGTCTCCATGCCTTCATTTAACTAAATTTTTACATTTTTGATATATCATAATACATCGTAAAAAAATATTTTAAGAAGATCTGGGCAAAACATAACTTTACATAAAGTGAGATGTTGCTCTATATATAGGTTCGTATGCATCATAGACACGGTATTTTTTGTCAAAAAAGGGAGCGATGAAAAAATGATTAGAAATTTGCTAATGGTATTTGTTATTACCATCTGTTGCTGTTCTCAGGGTATGAATCCGTTTTCAAGGTTTATTAAGGAAACGCGGGGTCTATATACGGTGGAAGGCAGCGAGTGCACCACCAACACAGGGATTTACGGCAACATACCTCTCTGCGTGATGGTACATCCCTACAACGGTCATCCGAGCACGCAACTTTGTGCGGACATTGATAGTGTGCCAAAATATCAGAGCCTCAAGAACATGCTCGATATTAAAGATACAACACCCGGAAAATTTACATTTTCGGTGCAGACCCAGGAAGGAGCATATAAATTCGGTGTAGTGACCAAAGAGCCGTGCGCACTTAAACCTCAATGGGCATTTCTAGACAAATATAATGGATCAAATACAAACACAAGCGTAGAATGCTGGACACGAGTATTCACAAGGGGAATGCCAGCACAGAATGTCATTTACTTTAAGAAAAGCAATATATCATTTCATGGTCCTCGAGAGCTACATGTGTCTCCCAACACACATATCTTGAACTTTCTCAATGATGATAAATCCAGATGTATCGCATATTATGTCAAGTATTTGGGACCAGTACTCTCCAATCAGGTCCGTGCCGGATTAATTATGCTGTACAACGAGAAAGATCAGGGAGTATATGATCTCATCTGCAACGAGAGTCATTTCGGTAAAATGAGCTTTATGGATCTGTTGAGAAATATTCCATTGACACAGGAGTTTCCCCAGATAAAATCGCTTTTAGGAATATAAGAATCAACCGATTTCTTTTTCCATTTTCACTGAGCTATTTTTATCGGAAAAAGCAAGCGATTTTGAAAAAAATACTATTGCGATGTTCCTTTGAAAGATGTATAAGTAGCATACTGGTGGGACCGTTATACGAATTCTAAAGCAGGTAACCTATGTCTTTCTGCAGAAAACAAAAGTGGAGTACATTATATAAACATGAATCGTTATGAAAATATTTTTATAGGTCGTCAGGATCTTTCTCAACAGCAAATGGAAGCTCTGGGCGTTAGTCTTGGTTTATTTGTCACGCAGAATGGTGGAGAGGTGGTTCGCAGTGAATACTGTGGTTTTAGGAACTTAGCTTATCCCATAAAAAAAAATCAGAAAGGACACTATTACATAATCCAAATGAAGGCGGCGCCAAATGCCATCGCCGAGCTAAACAGGATTATGAAAATAAATGAAGATATCATTCGCCATCTGATTGTGAAAGTTAATGAATTTGATGATAAGGAAATCCTGATATCCCAGGCTAAAACGTTCAACGACGATTTCGGTCAATCTAAGGATCGTGGATATCGCAGTACTGCTGCCAAAGCAGAAAATCTTGACAACGCCGATAATGGCGAAGATACGGTTGCGGAGTAAATTCAATGAATGACGATAAAAAATATAAAAATAAAGAAAAAAATGTGGCCTGGAAAAAAGCTAGCTACAAAAAAAAATCCTGTCCGTTTGAAAGCGGGCTCATGAAAATAGATTACAAGGATCCAAGACCACTGCAGAAATTTATTTCCGAGAGAGGAAAAATTATGCCCTGCAGAATTTCCATGGTGTCGGCCAGAAAGCAGAGAGCTCTGTCATTAGCCGTGAAGCGCGCGAGATTTCTTGCGCTTTTGCCCTATGTCGCCGAGTAATAGTTTTCTGAAAAATTATAAGGAATTATTGGTAGCGGTGTTTTTTGGTGTCTGCGCTGCGTTTTTATTTACACCGCTGCTGTTATTATTTGCGTTTTTTTCCTATGGAGAGAAAATAGGGACTATTGCTTCTATAATAGCGGCAACGTTTATTGTCTTTTTTTATCATGAGGCGACTGCATCGGCAATTTTATTTTTCGTTGTTCCGGCTATGGTGGTTGGCTACGGTTCTCTTCGAAATATACGAGAAGGCAAAAAAATCTGGTGGTATCCGGAATCTTTTGTGCTACGCGATATGATATGGACGTTTGTGCTATCGCTGATATTGCTGTCGTTGACCTCGTATCCGGAACAACTGCTGGATAGTTTTGTCCATAACATGCATCTCGTGATTCCCAATGTCAATGCGTCGGATATGCAGCTGCTAATGGCGCTGATGACCAAGAGCTTCTTCGGAATATTTGTTTTTTCTCACATGATCGGATTTGTTTTTTATTTTTTAATTGCAGATTTCGTCAGCAGATATCTGAAAAAAAATATCAGACCGAATTTCGATATGTGCAACATAGCAATTTCTCCGCTATTGGGAGTGTTTCCGCTGGTGGCGTTGGTAATGGCGTCGCTGTGGGGCGGATCATCGCAGATATTTTACGGATTAGTGGCGGCATCTTTGATAGCTCCACTGATTTCGGGGATATCGCTGGTGCATTTCTTCATAAGTAATAGAAATAATAGTAAAATATTCTTAATTATATTCTACTTGATGTTTTTTTTAATGCCAGTATTGATTATATTTACTATATTGCTGGGGATTATCGATGCATTTCATGAGCTTCGGCCACTGGCAAAAGCTAAATAATATTTCGGACAGTTATGAATGACTTCGCATTATTTTTTAGAAAATGGCTGTCGCTTTTCGACGGTCTTCCAAAACACGAAAACCACAAATTTTGCGGAAAGCGCGTTTTTTTAGCTTTTTTCGCAGCGATATTTTGCTCATTTTTGGAGGCCGTTCAGTTTGTTAGTCTGAAATCATCTCAAGTAAACATAAGAGTTGGTCCGGGAAAAGAATATCCGGTGAGTTGGACATTCATGTGGGCGAATATTCCCATGATGATGATCGCCGAATTCAATGAATGGTGTAAAGTAAAATTTTTCGACGGCACCGAAGGATGGGTGCACAAAAACATGATCTCCCGAAAAAATACGGTCATTATCGTTGAGGAATATGCTGTTATGTACAAGTATGCGTCGAAGTCTCATCCCATAGCCAAAATCGAAAAAAACGTTATTTGCTGGGTGCTAAAAAAAGAAAGCAACTGGATCAAAGTAGAAGTCGGCGGCATAAAAGGCTGGATAGAGGCAAAACAAATATGGGGAATCGATTATAATTAGAAACTGAAAATTCTTATCCCAAGTCCCATTTGTGAGTATCCAAAATACGACTTATTTCCAATGGATATAGAGCTTTTAGTGGATAATTTAGAGCGAAACTTGGTATTATCATCCATTGCGCAGGACAGTCGAGGAACAAAAAGTAAGAATTGCTCACTTCTCATCGTTTTTTAAATTTTCTCCTTCCCGCTAGCACGAGGCACATTCTCCACCGATTACCGTACTTGCTGCAGCACCTGCGTTAATGCTATCGCTACCGATTGCAGTGTATGCTAGCTGTATCTGTAACACAGAGCTGAATCTAGAAAATTATGCGACTGCCGCCTGGGCGGCATGACTCCAGTAAACGCATCCAATTGCACAGTTGGTTTTCATTATTTAATCCATAGGGTGGTAAGCATCATCCTACGTTTTTCATGAAACATAAAACGCAAATAATGGATTAACTCTCATAAATGGTTCCGGATTATATACATGGCTCACTATGATAGTGCGTAGTATATGGCATCATCTAGAGAAGTGAATTTAATTTTTGGTTCAAGAGTAGATTAGAGAGGAGATTTTCTTAGCCTACTTAACAACAATTTA
>JAITDB010000076.1 GCA_031282785.1 Holosporaceae bacterium | reverse complement strand
TCGTTGATTTTCACGCCCTGTAACCGGTAGACGTCCTGGATTTCGTTTATGAGGTAATCTGCCAAGGCCTCTACGCCCAAAACATATAGAATATCATGTGGAGCTTTGTTTCCATCTATGAGCACATCGCCTTTGGATACGATATCTCCTTCTTTTACAGTTACCTGACGCCATCTTGGTGCTAGGTATTCCATTGAGTCCAGAGATTCATCTTCCGGATGCACAATAATTCGTCGTTTTCCTTTGTAGTCTTTTCCGAATTCTACTCTTCCGTCGTATTCGCTGATGACGGCAGCATCTTTCGGCACTCTTGCTTCAAATAATTCGGAAACTCTTGGCAATCCTCCGGTAATATCCTTGGTTTTGGACGTTTCTCTTGGAACGCGTGCGAGCACATCTCCCATATTCACTTTATCGCCATTTTTTACAGCGATAATGGCGTCGGCGCTCAAAGGATATCGCACTTCCTGTCCATTAGGCAACAACAGAGGTTTTCCGTTATCATCTTCCAGTATGATTCTTGGTTTTAGGTCTGCGTATCTGGCCTGCTGGCGCCAGTTGGACACCACATAGGTAGAAACGCCAGTGGATTCGTCGATGGATTCCTTGAGAGAAATGCCATCTATGAGATCGACGTAGCGAACCGTACCGGATCTTTCAGTCAGAATCGGAGATGTGAACTGATCCCAATCTGCCAATTTCGAACCCTTTACCACCTTGTCTCCGCTGGACACGTACAGCCTGGATCCGAAAGGCACTTTGTGAACTGCTCTTTCTTTTCCTTTATCGTCCAAAATGACAACTTCTGCGCTTCTATTCATTACGATGCTGTAGCCTTCGCTGTTGGTGACAGTTTTTCCGTCTCTAACCAAGATAGTGCCGTCATAGGTAGCATCTATAGAGGACATTTCTGCTCCCTTCTGGGCTGTTCCTCCGATATGGAATGTGCGCATGGTAAGCTGCGTACCAGGTTCTCCAATGGATTGGGCCGCGATTACGCCAACGGCTTCTCCAATGCTTACTTTCACGCCTCTTGCCAAATCTCGACCGTAGCAACACGCGCAGATGCCGTCTTTACATTCACAGGTGAGCACGGATCTGATGCGAATTTCGTTGACGCCGGCTTCCTCTATTTTCTTTACTATTTTTTCATCGACAAGCTCTCCAGCTTTTACAATGACATTTCTGGTCAATGGATCGAGCACATCGTTTACCACTGTTCTTCCCAATACTCTTTCAGACAGCGGAGAGATCACATCTCCTCCGGAAATTATGTCACGAATTACGATGCCGTTTTTTGTGCCACAATCGTCCTTAACAATGACGCAATCCTGAGCGACGTCCACAAGACGACGTGTGAGATATCCGGAGTTTGATGTCTTGAGAGCGGTATCGGCCATGCCTTTTCGAGCTCCGTGGGTAGAAGTGAAGTACTCCAGAACCGTCAATCCTTCTTTGAAGTTAGAAATAATTGGAGTCTCGATGATTTCGCCTGACGGTTTGGCCATCAATCCTCTCATGCCGGCCACCTGACGCATCTGAGTGATGGATCCTCTGGCGCCTGAATGAGCCATCATGTAGATTGGGTTCACTGGAACTCCAATCTCTATTTTTGATATCTGTTTCATCATGGCGTCCGCGACTTTATCGCTGCAGACGTCCCAGGCATCGACTACCTTGTTATATCTTTCGCCGGCAGTGATGAGTCCGTCCATATATTGCTTTTCATACTCAGCGACGATCGCCTTGGTTTGCCGTACGATTTCCTTCTTGCTATTAGAAATCACCAGATCATCTTTTCCATAGGAAATTCCAGACTTCGTGGAATATAAAAATCCGAGATCTTTCAGCTTATCAGAAAAAATTACGGCGCTTTTTTGTCCACAGACCCGATACACAGTCTCGACAATGGCTGCGGCCTCTTTGTTGGTCATTAATTTATTCACGAGACTGAAATGTATGCCATGATGTTTCGGCAGCAATTGAGACAGTATCATACGTCCCGGAGTTGTATCGACGGTAATTGCCTTGTAGGTGCCGTTCGCCTGAATCTGATGATAGCGGGCTTTTATTTTCGCATGAAGACAAACGATTCCCGCCTCCAAAGCGTGCTCGATCTCGCCAATGGAGGAAAAAATCATGCCTTCTCCTTTTTCGCCGGCCTTTTCCATGGTCAAATAATAAATTCCCAGAGTGATGTCCTTGGTCGGCAAAATAATTGGACGACCGCTGGATGGGCTCAGAATATTATTTGTGGACATCATCAGAACCCTCGATTCCAACTGAGCTTCCAGGGACAGAGGTACATGCACAGCCATCTGATCTCCGTCGAAGTCGGCGTTAAAGGCGGTACACACCAGCGGATGCAATTTTATTGCTTTTCCCTCCACCAGAACCGGCTCAAAAGCCTGAATTCCGAGGCGGTGCAGCGTTGGCGCACGGTTTAGCAGAACCGGATGCTCTTTTATGACTTCCTCCAGAATGTCCCAGACCTCCGGACGTTCCTTTTCCACCATACGCTTGGCAGCTTTCAGAGTGGTCGCCAGACCATATCTCTCTAGTCTCGAGTAAATAAACGGCTGAAACAGCTCCAGAGCCATTTTTTTCGGAATGCCGCATTGGTGCAATTTTAATTCTGGTCCCACGACGATGACAGAACGTCCTGAATAGTCCACACGCTTTCCAAGAAGATTCTGACGGAAGCGTCCTTGTTTTCCGCGGAGCATATCAGAAAGCGATTTTAGCGGTCTTTTGCCGGTACCCGTGATAACTTTTCCTCTGCGACCATTGTCGAAGAGAGCGTCAACGGCTTCCTGCAGCATTCTTTTTTCATTTTTTACGATTATTTCTGGAGCTTTTAGTTCTAGCAATCTTTTTAGGCGATTATTTCTATTAATGACACGACGATAGAGGTCGTTTAGATCAGATGTGGCAAATCGTCCGCCGTCTAAGGGCACCAACGGACGCAATTCCGGAGGAATAACCGGAATGCAGTGCATAATCATCCATTCTGGCCGCGTACCAGAGTTCAAAAAAGCTTCTACCAGCTTCAAACGCTTTACCAAACGACGACGCTTCATATCCGAATTGACGGATTTTAGTTCCAAACGCAGTGCTTCTTTTTCTTTTTTCAGGTCAATATGGGACAACATGGCATGCAGTGCTTCGGCTCCAATGCCGGCACTAAATGCGTCTTCGCCGTATTCGTCCTGAGCTTTAAAATACTCGTCCTCGCTGAGCAACTGATACTGCTTCATCGGAGTCATGCCGGGATCTGTCACAACGTAATCCTCGAAATACAGGATTCTGTCCATTTCGCTGGAAGTAATGTCTAGTAGCAGCGCGATTCTGCTTGGCGGAGATTTCGTAAACCAAATATGAGCAACCGGCGATGCTAACTCGATATGCCCCATGCGCTCACGTCTTACTTTGGAAAGAGTTACCTCGACGCCACATTTTTCGCAAATCACACCGCGATATTTCATGCGTTTATATTTGCCGCATAGGCACTCGTAATCTTTTACCGGACCAAATATGCGCGAACAAAATAATCCGTCTCTTTCGGGCTTGAATGTTCTGTAGTTTATGGTTTCGGGTTTTTTTACCTCGCCAAAGGACCAGGATCTTATGCGATCCGGACTGGAAATCGAGACCTTAATGGCATCAAAACTATTTAGATTACTGATCTGTCCAAAAATTTTTTGCAACTGATTTGACATAATATTTCCCTATATACCAGATTCCGTGTCTTTATCAGCCACGTCCTGCTGAAATTCAAAATTAAGTCCGAGTCCACACAATTCTTTCATGAGCACGTTGAATGACTCAGGTATTCCCGGTATGATATTTTCATCTCCTTTGATAATTGATTCGTAGGCCTTGGTTCTGCCCGTAACGTCGTCTGATTTGACCGTCAGGATCTCCTGCAGCGTATAGGCAGCGCCATATGCTTGCAGTGCCCACACCTCCATTTCTCCGAATCTTTGACCGCCGAACTGTGCCTTTCCGCCCAGAGGCTGCTGCGTCACAAGGCTGTACGGACCGATGGAGCGAGCGTGAATCTTATCATCGACCATGTGATGCAATTTGAGCATATATATGCAGCCGACCGTAACTTTTCTATCAAATGGAGCACCGGTGCGTCCGTCTATCAGAGTCACCTGACCAGAGGCATCGAATCCGGCTTTTTCCAGAGCCTTGACTATTTCATCTTCCCGAGCTCCGTCAAAGACTGGAGTTGCAACGGGAATACCGTCTATGACATTAGTCGCCATTTCCGCCAATTCGTAGTCAGATAAGTCATCCAGATCTTTTTTATCTTCCTGAGCATCGTATATATCTTTCAATTGAGCTCGGAGATTTTTCAGGAGTTCTTCGTCGGACTGTGTATTTTCAATAACCTGTCGGACCTTTTTTCCCAGTCCTTTCGACGCCCACCCAAGATGCGTTTCCAGAATCTGACCGACGTTCATGCGCGACGTAACTCCCAGCGGATTTAATATTATGTCCAGCGGAGTTCCATCTTCCAAATGAGGCATGTCCTCCACCGGAAGAATCTTTGATACAATACCTTTGTTGCCGTGTCTTCCAGCTAATTTATCTCCAGGTTGCAATTTACGCTTGTCAGCCACATAAACCTTTATGGTTTTCAGCACTCCCGGCGGAAGTTCATCGCCGCGACGAAGCTTTTCGACTTTTTCCTCAAATGCTTTTTGGAGATTGGATAAAATCACGTTAAAATCGGCATGCAAACTGGCTATATCTGCAGCGACGGCTTTATCTTCGACCACTATCTGTCGCCATTGTCCTTTTGTCATGGAATTCAGATAATCTTCAGTGATGGCAGATCCTTTACATTTTATCGGAGATGTACGCACCACTTGTTTCAGCAACATATCTTTCAATCGGCGATAGTAAACGTCTTCGATGATTTTTCTTTCCACATCAAAATCGTTTTTGTAGGATTCGATTTCTTTTCGCTCTATGGCGATGGCTCTTTCGTCCTTTTCTACTCCGCTGCGAGAGAAAATTTTGACATCGACCACAGTGCCGCGCACTCCCGGAGGCAATCGCAGAGATGAATCCTTAACGTCAGCAGCTCTTTCGCCAAAAATCGCTCGCAGCAGCTTCTCTTCTGGAGTCATGGCTGATTCACTTTTCGGAGTTACCTTGCCTACCAGTATATCGCCGGCCTGCACTTCGGCTCCTATGTGCACAATACCTGATTCATCGAGACTTTTCAGGGAATCATCCGAGACGTTTGGAATATCGCGCGTAATTTCTTCATTGCCCAGCTTAGTATCCCGAGCCATTACTTCGAATTCTTCAATGTGAATGGAGGTGAAATAGTCATCCTGCACTAGGCGTTCCGAGATAATAATAGCATCTTCGAATGTGCCGCCGTGCCATAGCATGAATCCTACCAAGACATTGTGTCCCAGAGCCAATTCACCGATGTTGGTGCCGGCTCCGTCTGCTATGATGTTGCCAGTCTTTACCATATCGCCTTTTTTAACCAACGGCTTCTGATTGAGACAGGTACTGTGGTTAGATCTCTTATATTTTCTGAGATTATAGATATCCACACCTACATGCGAATCGCTGCCCGTGGAACGCACAACTATGCGATCTGCGTCCACCTGATCGACGATTCCGTCTTTTTTAGCCAAGACCGCCACGCCGGAATCGCGTGCTACCACCGACTCCATGCCGGTTCCCACCAACGGAGCCTGAGCCCTAAGCAGAGGAACTGCCTGACGCTGCATGTTCGCTCCCATAAGAGCTCGGCTGGCATCGTCGTTTTCCAAAAACGGAATCAAAGCAGCTGCTATCGATATTGTCTGTTTTGGAGACACGTCCATGTAATCTATCGAATCCCTTGGAGCATTAACGAACTCGCCGCCCTTTCTGCATGTTACGAATTCGTCCTTAAATCTGCCGTCGACGGTCAATGCGGAATTCGCCTGGGCAATTGTATGCTTTACCTCTTCCATAGCCGAAAGATATACTACCTCATCCGTTACTTTGTGATTTACCACTCGCCGGTAAGGAGCCTCTATGAATCCATAGCGATTTATGCGAGCAAATATCGCCAGAGAATTTATAAGACCAATGTTCTGTCCTTCCGGAGTTTCAATAGGACATATGCGTCCGTAGTGAGTGGGATGGACGTCGCGAACATCGAAACCAGCTCGGTCGCGGGTCAATCCTCCCGGACCAAGAGCGGAAATACGTCTTTTATGAGTGATTTCTGCCAGAGGATTGGTCTGATCCATAAACTGAGAAAGCTGCGATAGTCCAAAAAATTCTCGAATGGCCGATGAAACCGGCTTCGCGTTAATAATGTCGTTGGGAACGGCGTTTTCCACATCAATGGAGCCAATGCGCTCACGAATGGCGCGCTCCATGCGTACTAATCCGATACGAAATTGATTTTCCAGCAATTCACCAACGGAACGAACTCTTCTGTTGGCCAAATTATCGATGTCATCAATGGAACCAATGCCATCTTTTAGCTTATGCAGTATCTTTATGATGCGAAGAATGTCATCTTTGGTTAGTGTACCGAGACTTTCCGGTCTATCAACTCCGAGTCTCTCGTTGATTTTCATTCTACCAACAGAAGAAAGATCATAACGGTCTTTATTAAAAAATAAATTGTTGAATACCTCCTGGGCGCTGTCCACAGTGGGAGGCTCGCCCGGACGCATTACGCGAAATAATTCGATCAGTGCCTCCTCGCGGCAGTTGCACTTGTCGACTGCGAGCGTATTTCTTATATAGCCGCCCACTTCGGTGTAGTCTATGCGTAAAACGGCGAATTTTGTGCCCCACTCTATGATCTTGCTAATAAGATTTTCCGTCAATTCGTCACCGGCTTCGGCTATTACAACGCCTGTGCTCTCGTCAATGACGTCCAACGCGTTGTATTTTCCCACCAGGTCTTCCGAAAATACCACAATTTCCTCGAGCCCCTCATCCTTAAGCTTTTTGGCAATCCGAGATGTAATTTTTTCACCAGCAGCCAGAGCAACGGTTCCAGTTTTTGCGTTTATAAGATCCTTCTCCAGCTTAACGCCTTTCCAGTGACTCGGATCATAGTCCATTGACAACACGCCGTTTTGGTTGCGTTTTATTTCATAGTGATCATAAAAATAAGACAAAATTTCTTCCCGATCCATGCCTTGAATTTCCGAGGATTTAAATTTTTTATCGGGATTCTGGGCTCTCTCTTCTTCTGTCTGAGCAGATTCCAGAGCCATCAGCAGGGTCGAAACCAGCATTTTTCTTTTGCGATCCACTCTGACACAGATTAAATCTTTGGCATCGAATTCGAAATCCAGCCAGGCTCCTTTATAGGGAATTATGTGTGCAGCAAAAAGATATTTTCCAGATGTATGGGTTTTCCCATTGTCATGATCGAAAAATACTCCCGGCGAACGCTGCATCTGGGAAACGATTACGCGCTCCGTTCCATTTACAATGAATGTGCCATCGTTGGTCATTAGCGGGAGATCGCATATGTATACGTCCTGCTCTTTTATATCTTTTATGACTCTTTCGCCGGTATCTTCGTCGTTGCACCAGACCACCAAACGAAAAACCGCCCTCAGAGAAGCGGCAAAAGTCAAACCATGATTGCGACATTCGTCTACGGTGTATTTGGGGTCATCAAAATGATATCCACAGAAATCAATTTGCGCCTTTCCCGACGAATCACCTATGGGAAACGTGTCATTGAAGGCCTCCAGTAAACCTATGTCCGCTCTTATGTTTTCTATTTTTTCCGAATGCAGAAAACTCTCGTAGGATTTTTTCTGCAATTCAATGAGATTGGGCAGCGTTGCCACTTCTCTAATTCGCCCAAAACTTTTTCTAAACCTTTTTCGCTCAGTGAACGTTCTGACCATGCCGCGACCCCTGCAATATTAATTCGAAATAGACCATATAAAAGATATGCGCATCAGCGATAATACACAGATCACAAAATATAATTGTTTGTAACAAAAATTAAAGACTCACACTAATCTAATCAATTAGTAGCAAAACAAAATATGTAATTCAATACATAATACTATGAAAATATAAAAATTTACGCAAAATTCATTCTTAACCTAGATCAACCAATCCATCGGGAAGCTCAAAATTTGCCACTACGGATTGTATATCATCGTTATCCTCCAATAGATCAATTAATTTGAACAGGGTTCTGGCAGTTTCTGCATCTACAGGAACGGTGTTTTTGGGCTTCCAGGTAATGCACGCTTCAGACGGTTCACCAAATTTTTTGGTCAGAGCGTCTCTCACTGTCGATAGCTGTTCCATAGGGCAAATAATCTCAAAAACGTCATTTCCACAGATTATATCTGTAGCACCAGCCTCCAGAGCCGCTTCAAAAACTTCGTCTTCAGATCCCACCGTACTATTGTATAGTATATAACCTACGTGGTCAAATTGAAAACTAACGCTGTTGGCTTCCCCAAGACTCCCGGAAAATCTTGTAAACGCCGATCGAACTTCCGGCGCTGTTCTGTTTTTGTTGTCGGTCAATCCCTCGACGATAATAGCGACTCCGCCGGGACCGTATCCTTCATATCTAACTGATTGATAATCAACGGCAGCATCTCCGCCAAGAGCTTTTTTTATGGCCCGGTCGACATTATCCTTCGGCATATTTTCGGATCTAGCACTTATAAGCGCAGATCGCAAACGCGTATTACTTCCTGGTTCGGCGCCTCCTTCTTTCACAGCAACGGTTATCTCTCGAGAAATTTTTGAAAAAACCTTCGCTCTTTTGGCGTCCTGAGCCCCTTTTCGATACATAATATTTTTGAACTGCGAATGCCCGGACATACTCTTCTCCAATTTTTATTGAACAACGACACGATTATCTAAAAAAACGTCAACATTTTCAACCTAAAAGCTTACCATCTGTCGTTTTTTTAATTTTCTCCTTCCTGCCGGCACGAGGCACTGGCCTTGGTTTTCATTATTTAATCCGTAGGGAGTAGGACTCAATGATGAAAAATTATAGACAAGCGAATCATGCGAAATATTTTCTACAAAAATTTCCTAGAAAGCACCAAAACTGCAGTTTCCAATTCCAGAATTTCATCAATGGTTATGGGGAAGATGTCATTTTTT
This sequence comes from Holosporaceae bacterium, assembly GCA_031282785.1. Classification (GTDB taxonomy): domain Bacteria; phylum Pseudomonadota; class Alphaproteobacteria; order UBA3830; family UBA3830; genus BNWE01. Next base: position 268 of record JAITDB010000076.1, on the reverse strand, counting down.
CCATCAGATTTATAAAAGCGGAATCCCTGATCATGCAATTCTGTTAATTCTTTTCGTATATCTACATTTCTGGACGATGCTTGCCTGTCAAACACAAAAACCACGATTATGCTTTGGTGTTCCATTATTCGGGCGGCTCCGTCTAAAATTAAAAATGGTTCAAGAGTAGATTAGAGAGGAGATTTTCTTAGCCTACTTAACAACAATTTATAAATATTTTCATGCCTATGATTAAAACGCCATTCGGTCTCCTTCAAGTGTAGATAGA
>JAITDB010000075.1 GCA_031282785.1 Holosporaceae bacterium | reverse complement strand
GTAATATCATCATAATGCCAGCCATTAACAGAGCGCAGGTCATGCCTTCAAAGCCGTGCATCTTTATAATGTCGGCAACAATCATGGCAAAGGCGCCGGTGGGACCAACAATCTGGAATCTCGCTCCGCCAAATAGACAGGCCAGCGATCCCGCCACAGGACAGGTCATTATGCCTATGTTGGGAGCTACGCCAGACGCAATCGCAAATGTCATAAACAACGGAAATGCTACGACAGAAACCAGCATGCCGGCTTTTAAATCGGAAAAAAAAGTAGGTTCAAGAGAAAATGCAAAAAAAATTTTAGTAAGATGTTTTAAGTGGGAATTTTAACGCGGAGTCCATCCAGCTGTTGATTGAGCACAAGACAGCAGGCCAAGCGAGATCGCGATGTCACGCAGATGGCATTGTCGAGTGCGTCGTTTTCCTGCTCCGATATTTTCGGCAGTTTATCGTGAAAATTTTCGATGAGCACGTGACAGCCTCCGCAAATGCGATTTCCCTCACAGTTGCCGTGAATTGGGATGTCCGATTGCTCGGCAATTTCCAGCAATGTCTGTCCTTCTTTGAAATTTACTTCACGTTCCGATTGGTTTTTAAATATAAATATTACTTTCATGCTAATTCTCTTCTATTTTGATCAAGGGTTTTTCGACTGAGTCTTTCGCTAATAATTTCATCCAGGAATTGTCCACTGATATCTTCTATATTTTTTTTATGTTTCGCCATTTGCGAAAAATCCTCCGATTCGAGGGCTTTTTTTAGCGATGCTATTTCGTTTTGGACAAATTTTTTGTGTTCTCTTGGGATTTCGTTTGTTAGCGATTCCCAAAAATTTATCATACGTTCGGATTCCACCTTCAGAAAAACGTGGGCTGCTTCTAGAGCGTCGGTTTCGCGATTTTTTACGGCGTTTTCCAGAATGGTCACCATATCGTCGTCGGAGAGTCCCGAAGACGGCTCGATCAGCACTGATTGGGCGACGCCAGTGGTTTTTTCGCTAGCTTTAACACTGAGGATCCCATTGACGTCCACCGAGAATTCCACGACGATTCGCGGAGCTCCCGCCGGCATTTTCGGGATATCTGTTAGCTCGAATTTCGCCAGGGATCTGCAGTCTTTTGCCAGAGGTCTTTCTCCTTGCACCACGTGGAATTTTATGCCATCCTGTCTGTTTTTATGAGTGGTGTATTCCCGACGCTGCACTATGGGAACAGCAGTATTCCGATGAATTATTTTATCGACGTTGCCGCCCAGCGTTTCTATGCCCAACGTCAGTGGAACTACGTCAATGAGCAGCATATTCGTCTTTTTAAAGGCGACAGAATCGGCGTGAATGGCGGCTCCGTAGGCGACCACTTCCTCGGGATTTATATCATCCAGGAGTTTTAGAGCGAAATGGTTTTGCACAGCCTCTTTGATGATCGACATTTTTGTCATGCCGCCCACCATTATTATGCCATCGACGTTTTTTTTCGTTATACCGGCGTCCATGAACACCTGATCGGCTATTTTCAGAGTTCTGCTCAGATATATCTGGGCGATGTTCCTCATAATGATGTCAGACAGTCTGAATTCGTAATTCTTGTTTTTATATATGTAGTTCTTTTTGACTTCTTTTTCGTTGCCAAGATTTTCCTTCAGAGACTTTGCCACAAGTCTTCCGAGCATTTTTTCGCCCTCGTTCAGTTGAGAAATATCTATGCCGTAGCTGGAGAGGTTATTGATCAGAATCGAATCGTCTAGATCGTTTCCGCCCAAATAATTATCTCCTCCGGTGGCCAGGACCTGAAAAATTCCATCTTTTAATCGCAAAATGGAGAAATCGAAGGTACCTCCGCCGAAGTCGTAGACCGCGTAGATGCCATTTACTTTTTTATCCAATCCGAAGGCCAGAGCTGCTGCCGTTGGTTCGTTCAGAAGACGTATGACCTTTAGACCTGCTATGGACGCCGCTCTTTTGGTGGCAATGCGCTGGGCGTCGGAAAAATGAGCTGGGACCGTAATGACAGCAGCGTCTAGAGAAGTCCGCAGCGTAACTTCCGCAGATCTCTTGAGATAGGTCAGAATGTCCGCAGATATTTCCTCCGGACTCCGACCGAAAAATTTTTTATTCGTGCCCATGAATCGCTTGATACCAAAAACCGAATGCGCCGGATCAATGCGATAAATCGCCTCTCGACCAACGATAATACCGTTATCCTCATAGTTGACAACAGATGGAGTCGTGTTCTTCCCCACATCTACAGCAATGGAACGTGGAGTACCGTGCTGCATAAACGCAATTACCGATGCCGTTGTTCCTAAATCAATCCCCACTATAAGCATCCGGCACAACCCTATCCAAAAACGACTTGATAAAACGTAACAGACTGAATTTTTTATTAAACTCTTCTAGATTATTCTCCAATTTGTAGAGAGAGTCAATCAGATTGCCCATGCGTTCCTGTAAATATTCGTTAAATTTCTCTATCTCGGCTTCGGAATTGATAGACTCGTATTGCTCTCTTAGAAAAAGAATCTCGCTGGCGCTTTCGGAAGTAACTATGGCGTCTGTGTTGATCCCTTTTAGCTTCAGAAAATATTCTGCCCTCAAGATAGGACTCCGAAGCACATGATAAGCCTCATTTAGCAGAGATATATCCGAGTCATCATGATTTTTTTCCTGCAAATCCGGATGCAGAATCCGTTGTTTTTCCAGATATACGTCGGTAATTTTTTGCTCATCGATTTTATAAGATATCGGAGCTTCCAGAATTTCAAAATAATTCATGAAATATCCGATTTATTGCAAAAACTCGAACAAGAGCCTTCAGGATAAAATTCTGCGTACGAATTTCCGGATTCGTCAGTCTGAAACGATCGGCCGCAGGAGCAAGTCTGCTTCGCATTGGGATTTTCAAAAACAATGTTGCCACCCATGGCATTTTTTGTATAGTCCACGGTCATGCCAGCTACAAAAATCGTCGCTCGTGGCGCTATGTAGACGTTGAGGTCTTCCTCTGCCATGAAGACGTCTGCCTCATCGATTTTTTTGACAAAGTCAATGGAGTAGCTCATCCCCTGACAGCCTCCGGATGCAACGTCTATTCTGATTCCCAAACATTTTTCGTCAGCCACTGATTTTTTAAAAAAGTCCAGCGCGTTTCGTGTAATATCTATGATTTTTTCCATTAATTTTCCTTTTTCTTAGATAAATAATCCTCTATTGCTTTGGTGACAGCTTCTTCCACCAGCACGGAGCAATGCGCTTTTACCGGAGGGAGAGAAAGATACTCCGCAACCTCGGTATTGGTAATGTGTCTGGCTTCCTCGATGCTTTTGCCGTGTACCCAGTCGGCCACCAGAGCACTGGAAGCAATTGCTGCGCCGCATCCGAAGGCCTTAAATTTCGCGTCTGCGATTTTTCCGCTATCGTCGACTTTAATCTGAAATTTTATGACGTCGCCACAGCTGGGAGATCCCACAACGGAGGTCCCAACGTTGCTGTCATTTTCGTTTAGTTTACCAATATTTTTAGGATTTTCGTAGAGATCCATAACTCTTTTGGAATAATTCATGGAAACTTCTCCCGGCGTAAAATTTTACCAAATAGGGCTCATTTCCCTTAGTCTATTTACGACTTCTATCAACTTTGAAGACACATATTTTACTTCGTCGAAGGTAGTGAATCTTCCCATACCTATGCGCAACGATGAATGAGCCAGGTCTTCACGAATGGATACGGCCTTTAGTACGTGCGAAGGCTCCAGAATTTTCGATGTGCAGGCCGATCCCGAAGATATGCAAACGTCCGGCATGCCGAGCATTATCGATTCTCCTTCGACTCCCTCAAAGCTAAAGTTCAAACAACCAGGGATTCTTTTTTCTCTATCACCATTAAGATACACCTTTTCTAGATCATCTAAAATCTTTTTTATGAAATAATTTTTGAATTCTGTCAGACGGTTATGCTCTTCGGACATTTCCAGGCGAGCAATTTCGCAGGCTTCTCCGAGTCCCACGCAGAGAGGTGTTGGCAAAGTACCGGAGCGGATTCCGCGTTCCTGTCCGCCTCCGAAGAACAACGGTGTCAGACGCAGTCGCGGCTCCATTCGCACGTACAGCGCTCCGATCCCCTTTGGACCGTAGATTTTATGCCCGGAAATACTCATAAGATCCACAAGAGAGGCGTCGACGGCAATCTTGCCTACGGCCTGAGCGGCGTCCGAGTGAAACAACGCTCCATACTTCCGGCAGAGACGACTGATTTCGTCGATGGGCTGACAGACTCCGATCTCGTTGTTAACCCAGGCAATGGATACCAACACGGCTTTCTCCCGGAGCGCGTCTTCCAGAATGTTCAGATCGATAATGCCGCTTTTTTGGACCGGCAACACAACTACGTCAAAACCTTCCCGAGACATTGCCATACAGGCCTCCAATACGCATTTGTGCTCGATGGCACAGGTGATAATGCGATTTCCCCTTTCCCGATAAAAGCGAGAGGCTCCCTGTATGGCGATGTTTCCTGCTTCCGTCGCCCCAGAGGTAAAAATAATTTCGCGGGCGTCTGAAACCCCGACAATTTTCGCAACCTTATGACGAGCACATTCCACGGCCTCCGCCGCCTTCATTCCCATGCTGTGACTAGTAGAATGAGGATTGCCAAAATCCTCACAAAAATAAGGCAACATCTTCTCCAGTACCCTCGGATCACAGGGAGTAGTTGCTTGATAATCCATGTATATCTGTCTATTCATATCTCGATTTTCTCCATTGCAGATGGCCATATTGCAAATAGCCAATAATCTTCACAAGAATATTTCTATTGGACGAAAAATTCAATTGCTAGATCTAGTTCTATATCGTAGATATAGCTCGCATACGATGCAGCTGGTAGCGATAGCATTAACGCAGATGCTGCAAGCACATTGCCAGAAAAATAAAAATGGTTCAAGAGTAGATTAGAGAGGAGATTTTCTTAGCCTACTTAACAACAATTTATAAATATTTTCATGCCTATGATTAAAACGCCATTCGGTCTCCTTCAAGTGTAGATAGA
>JAITDB010000124.1 GCA_031282785.1 Holosporaceae bacterium | reverse complement strand
GTAAAATTTTCCTAAATTGGGATTCAGAAATATGGGTATTTTTTATGTATCTATTTTTCATTGATATATCCTACCTTATTGGGCTAGAAAATCAATCTAATCTACTCTTGAACCATTTTTTTTTGAGCATCGTTAGAAAAAGTGTTCAAAAACGAGTTTTTTAGTATTGGAAATAATTTATGAGCAGAGATCTTCTGCACTGACATCTGAGCACAGAAGATCCCGTTCTGACGCGCTAATGCAGAGCAAACTTCCGGGCATCGACAGTTTCCTTAACAATCATTGAAATGCGTCCTGAGCCAATAATTTACGTAGAAAATCATATTCTATGTTTTTCATCTTTTTTCTTATTTTTTTCCACCAAAGATGATTTTATTTTTCTATCGTACTTGAATGGCTTCAATTTTGGACGACCGGACTTAGCTTTTTTATTTTTCTCTTTCGCTTTTACGAGCAAAATATCTTTGAGATATATAATTTCCGACATCATTGTTACCCCTTCAACACTATTAAAGTTATAATGTGTCTTGGTAAAATTATGTTTAATTACCAAAAAAAATTTTAGGATAAATGCATTTTTGAGGTTTGAGGCATGGAATTCATGGTATTGGCTCTGGAAGAGGCTGAATTAGCGGCGCAGCGGGGATCCGTTCCTGTGGGAGCGGTGATCGTACTGGACGATCGTCTGCTGGTACGAGCTGGGAACGAAGTGATACGCGATCATGATCCGACGGCTCATGCGGAAATAGTCGCCATTCGACGGGCGTGCCGACTTCTGGGGCAATTGATGCTCGACAGATGCGACATATATGTGACACTGGAACCCTGTGCCATGTGTGCGCAGGCTTTGTCTCTCGCTCGCATTCGCCGACTCTATTTTGGAGCATACGACGTAAAATACGGAGGAGTGGTACACGGATGCCGCGTTTTTGAGCATGCGATTCATAAGCCAGAGGTCATAAGTGGTGTTTCTGAGACACAGTGTACAAAAATTTTACAAAATTTCTTCTCTGGGAGGAGATAATTATAGTTTTTTTAAGAAGAGTACTTTAAATATTAGAAAGGTTTATGTATAAACAACTTTATGATAATTAGATGGAGGAATAGTGCTCGTTTTTGTTCGTGACAACAATGTTGATCAGGCGCTGAGGGCTTTGAAGAAAAAGATGCAGCGTGAGGGGATTTTTAGGGAAATTAAATTGCATAGACATTTCGAGAAACCATCGGAAAGACGCGTGCGTGAGATGTCGGAAGCAATTCGTCGTACGAGAAAACTACTGCGCAAGCGATTGGATCGCGAAGGATACTAGAAATGGCTTATAACGCAGGGCTTTTGGAGACTTTTCAAAAAAATTAGGGCATCTATATCGCTGGTGTTTATGTAGCTGCGTAATTTTGTTGTGTCCGCAGATAGTCGGAAAAATTTTGCTACTGATTTGACTATGCCAGCGAAAAAAAAACGCTACGTCGTTTGTATGCAGTCTCCTGAATGCTACTGGATATCAAGCTCGTGTATGGATCTGTCCTGTGGATTTATTGTTCAGGATCGGGTTTTTGGTTGGCAATGGGATGAAACTTCTCGACGATTTCCTTTAGTTTTTTCTTACTGACATGGGTGTATATTTCTGTGGTGGCGATATCCTTATGTCCGAGCATTTTTTTCAGGCTGAGGAGATCGGCGCCATTGTCAAGAATATGCGTTGCGAACGCGTGGCGCAGCACGTGCGGAGATATTTTAGTGGTGTCCACGCCAGATAGAGTCGCGATTTCCTTCAGAATCTGGAATATTCTCTGACGCGTAATGTGTTTCGTGGGATCCGGAGATGGAAATATCCAAACGGACTCCGGACAGACGATCTTCCACTCTTCCAGCAACGGTATGACTGCCGAAGCAACAGGCACAATGCGCTCTTTATTTCCCTTCCCGAGAATTCTCAAAAATTTTGATTCCAGCAGAGAATTTTTTTTGATGGAAATTAGCTCGCTGACACGTAATCCGCTGCCGTAGAGGAGATATAATATCAGATCTGCCCGTAATTTTTCTTCATATTTCAATTGATTTGTAGATTTTTTTAGTCTCAGGATGGTTTCTTCGTCCACGATTTTTGGCAGTGGTCGTTTGGACTTCGGCTGCGATATAAATTCCATTGGATTGCTGTCCAGAAGTTCTTCCCGGCATAAAAACTTAAAAAATTGCTGCAGAGCCGATAATTTTCTGCGAATAGAAAACGTTTTCAGTTTTTTTTCATTCAACTTTGATAAATATGCGACAATATGCTCGGTTTTTAGGTTGGTAATGTTAGTTTTTGTCTCGAGGTATCGGCAAAATTCCACCAAATCCTGCATATAAGACTGCACCGTATTTACAGACACGTTCCTTTCGCTCTTCAAATATTCCATAAACAGTTCTACAAAATTCCATTCCGTATTTCGTTTGATACTATGTTCTATATTGTCTTGCATATTTATATGTCCAGTAGATTTTCCTATGTTCAATATTATTAAGCTAATACTGCTTCAAAATAGCATTTAGCAGACAAAATGTCCAAAATGATTTCGAACATTTCGTTGCTTGTTACTAATATT
>JAITDB010000099.1 GCA_031282785.1 Holosporaceae bacterium | reverse complement strand
AATATTATCAACCACAGCAAAGTGCTTTTTTTTTTAAAAAACATTTTATCTACATTCCATCCGCTGCCACGAGGTGTTTTTGCCGTATCTTTGTTTGGACTATTCCTTGGAGCTTCCACCACAATGGTCTACAGCAACCTCGGCATGTTCATGAAGTATGAATTACATGCCACCGAGGCGACCATTGCTTCCATCGATGGAATAGTCGAATCCATCGCTTACATTGTGCGCATATTCTCCGGTGCCATAAGCGATTATTTCATGAATAGAAAATTTATTTTGCTTGTTGGCTGCGTCATATCGCTATTTACGAAGCCACTTTTCGGCATTGCCCAATCTTCGCTAATGATTCTGTTTGCTCAGTCGGTGGAAAGAATCGGAAACGGTCTGCAAGCGGTTCCACGGGACGCTCTAATAGCAGACCTGAGTAGCAAATCAAATCGCGGACAATCTTTTGGTTTTAGCAAGTCTCTGAAGACCGTCGGATCCACGCTGGGAACCTGCATAGGTATGGGTATAATGCTCCTCACCTGTAATAATTACCGCATGGTGTTTTTCTGCTCTACCATCGCGGTTATAATAGCGATATGTCTGCTGTATAAGGTGAAAACTCCACAGGAACTCCGAAACGAAAAAAACGAAAAAAAATCTCGGGAAAAAATAGAAAATCCGTTTCAAAAAAAATATCTGAAGTCTCTGGATAAACATTTCTGGAAACTGCTGGCGTTGGCACTCATTTTCGAAATGGGACACTTCAGCGAGTCTCTGTTTCCTATTCTGGCCAGTGAATTTACTTCGGTAGGGACATCCGGTTCTGCGAGTATGTTCATAAGCATCGGACAGGTTCTCTGTTCGTATCCAATAGGACTGTACGCCGATAGATTCGGCAAAGCCAAATTTATAATAGTTTGTATACTAATGATGGTCGCTGCTAATTTGTTCTTTCTATTCGCGACGTCCATTACTTTCATATACATAGGCACGTTCTTCTGGGGAGGACAAATGACCGCTGTGCAAGGCCTGTTTCTGTCATTAATCACCGACAGAGTCGATAGCCATCTGCGAGGGACTGCCATCGGTGTGTATTATTGCACCATTGGCCTGTCATTTTTTGTATCGTCGTTTATTGCCGGAAACATTTGGCATTCCTACGGGCATAACTTTGCTTTTATCTATAGTATACTTTTCTGTTGCTTGTCTCTCCTTGTGTTTAATATACTGTTACCAAAGAAATATGAGGCACGTTCATAATATTTTGGAGTGATCGTCATTGTTTTATGATTTTTGGTATGCAGAAAAAGCAAACTGGTTTCTAAAATTTTTTTTGTCGCCGTTTAGTGGAATCTATAGATGGATTTCTTCCTACAACTATCGGAGATCGTACAAAAATAAATTCGAATCCCAGAAGGTCATTGCCGTTGGAGCCATTACTGTTGGAGGCTCTGGAAAAAGCATTGTAGTGGAATCTCTTGCCGGCTTTTTGGGAATGCTAGAGAAAAAATGCGCAGTACTGAGTGCTGGCTATGGCAGATCCTCGCGCAAGGTTTTGGCCGCAGACGCAGATATGCACACCTGCGCAGACGTTGGCGACGAGCCTCTGATGTTATCCCAAAAAGGTCTGGACGTGTTTGTTGCTAAAGATCGATCCCGGAGTGCTGCCCTGGCTAAATCCAAGGGAATCTACGATGTTTTTTTGTTGGACGACGGAATCTGCCAAAAATATCTGCAGCCGGACATCAAATTTCTGGTAATTGACGCGCATCAAGGATTCGGCAATGGAGAAATGCTGCCGCTCGGGCCAAATCGCCTGGATATAGACGCCGTAAAACATGATATCGATGCGGTCATACTTCTTACTTATCAGTCAGAATATGATTTTTCATCTCTAAGAGCAAAAATTCCCGATTCCCTTCCTATAATAATGGGACGATTGCTGCAGGATTTTTCGCAGGTTAATGACCAAGAGCGCTATTTTGCATTTTGCGGCATTGGCTATCCGAAAAAATTTTTCGATTCCATAGCTGACACATTAACGATAGTAAAACAAATGGCCTTTCCCGATCACTATCCGTTTTCGGATACGGAGATCATCAATCTGCTGGATAAGGCCAGGCTTCTGGACGCCAAATTGCTAACGACGGAAAAAGATCTTGCACGCATTCCCAAAAGATATCATCATTTGATAGCCACGATTCCCGTTAAAGTCGTATGGTATGATAACGAGAAAGTAGTATCCTATTTGAGGTAGAAATGTCTGTATTTATTGCGTCGGATCACGCGGGGTTCGGTTTAAAAAAATTTTTGATGGAACAACTGAATGCAGCTATAACAGATCTCGGCACAGACAATCCTATTTCCTGCGATTATCCGATTTTCGCTCATAAATTAGTGCAGCATCTGCTATCTTGCAACCCAGACGAGAGCCGTGGTATATTGATTTGCGGCACCGGCATAGGTATGTCGATGGTCGCCAATAGATACGACGGCATTCGGGCTGCCCTGTGCTTTCATGAAGAAATGGCCGAGATGGCTCGCAGACACAATAACGCCAACGTAATCGTTTTTGGAGCAAGAAACACAGATAATGATGTTGCTCTGGAGTGTGTGCGCATTTTTTTGAACACAGAATTTGATGGAGGCCGTCACGAAAATCGACTGCATTTAATGAATGAATTAACGAAGAGGAGATAAATTATGGCTTTTGAAGGATATTGTTTTGATGAAGATAAAATAATGGATCCGGAAGTTTTTGATGCTATTAAAAATGAACTGGCAAGACAGCAAGATCAAATTGAGTTGATCGCTTCGGAAAATTTTGCATCTCGGGAAGTAATTGCGGCGCTTGGTTGCATCATGACTAACAAATACGCCGAAGGATATCCGGGAAAAAGGTACTACGGCGGATGTTCATTTGTAGACATCGTTGAAAACATAGCAATTGAGCGAATCTGCAAACTGTTCAACTGCAAATTTGCCAATGTTCAGCCACATTCGGGAGCTCAGGCGAATTTATCGGTGTTTTACGCGCTTATGTCTCCTGGAGACACGTTTCTCGGCATGGGATTAGATACAGGAGGACATCTCACCCACGGCGCTGCACCGACCATATCCGGTAAATGGTTTCGACCAGTGCCATATGGAGTCGGCGCGGACGGTCTCATAGACTACGATAAAGTACAGCAGCTGGCAAAGGAACATAAACCCAAAATTATTCTCGCTGGAGCTTCTTCCTATCCGAGAAAAATCGATTTCCGACGCTTTCGGGAAATTGCCGATTCCGTCGGAGCATACTTATTTGTGGACATCGCTCATTATGCGGGACTCGTGGTGGCTGGTTTATATCCGTCTCCCATTGGTTATGCTCATGTGGTTTCGTCTACTACCCATAAAACACTGCGAGGTCCAAGGGGAGGAATTATTCTTACCAACGACGAGGCCATCGCCAAAAAAATAAACAGTGCCGTATTCCCAGGAGTCCAGGGAGGACCTCAAATGCACTCCATTGCCGCAAAAGCAGTGGCCTTCGGAGAAGCTTTGCGTCCAGAATTTAAAGAATATGCCAAAAAAGTGCTGGAAAATTCCATCGCCATGGCTGAACGACTCCAGGAGCTCGGTCTTGATCTGGTCTCTGGCAAAACCGAATGCCATATGTCCGTAATCGATCTAACAAAATTGTTGATAAATGGAAAAATCGCCGAAACAGAATTGGAAGAAGCCGGAATTACCTGCAATAAAAATGCAATTCCGTTCGATAAATTGCCTCCGCATCAAACGTCTGGTATTAGACTTGGTTCCGCCGCCATGACCACTCGAAATATGGGAATTGACGAATTTAAAAAAATCGCAGATATGATATATTCAGTGCTTTCTAATTACGGAAAAAGCGGATATGATAAGCTCCGATCGAAAATCCGAGCAGATGCGCTTGAATTGTGCAAAGCGTATCCTCTTTACCAATGAATGTGAGAATATAAATGCGATCAAAAAAGGAACGTAGATCCAAAACAGGACTGCGCGGCATGTCTCGTTTATGTGCCGTACAAATCTCCTATAAAGCCGCTCTATGTGGCCAAAAAATCTCCGATCTAGTGAATGAAAAGGGAGCCAAAGAAATTTTCATCAGCGAAAATATTTCTTCATCTCATATGGATGAGGATTTTTTTCAGAAGCTGCTGGAGGCAACGGAAAAAAATTCTGCTCTGGTGAATGGCCTTGTGGAAAAATATCTGTCTGCGAATTGGAAAATCGATCGTCTGGATTCTGTAGTAAAATGCATATTGCAATTGGCCATTAGTGAATTGTATTGCTTTCAGGAAATTCCTACTAATGTCATTTTGAACGAATACATCGAGATTTCCAAGGCATTTTTTTCCGGATCGGAGGTTGCTTTCGTAAACGGATTGCTAAACGCTGTGGCCAAGGAGCTCCGTGCTTCTGATTCTACTCCTGCTTCATATGACTAGAGGCTGCTAATGTGGACAGCAACGGCTCCGGCCAACATAGCGCTTATAAAATATATGGGAAAGGGGGAAGGCAATATTCCGCGGAACGTGTCGTTGTCCTATACTTTGGACAAATTTTATACGGAAGTCTCTCTGACATTGACGTCTGACTGCGATAAATACGTCGGACCAGTAGAACCGGGACCAGAAGCCACCGAGCGATTCATCAATCATTTGAAATATATAAAAAAAATCTGTGGCTGTGAAGATTTTTTCATCATATCATCCGGAAATTATCGTCTTCTCGCTGATGGAAATACAGCGAGTTTTCCTCATTCTGCGGGGATAGCCAGTTCCGCCTCTAGTTTTGCGGCTCTGACCATGTGTGCCTTCAAAGCAATGAGCGATCTGAAGGGGATGCCTCTTCCATCGCTCGAACAGCAGAGTTCAGTCAGTCGAGTTGGGTCTGGTTCCTCATGTCGGTCATTTTTTTCTCCCTGGTGTCTCTGGATGGGCGAAAAAACAGAAAAAATAGACATCCGAATCGATAAATTGCTCACAGATCTGGTTGTCGTAGATACTCATCCGAAGGAAGTATCCTCCAGCAGAGCCCACGAGCTTGTATCATCGAGCCTACTCATGAACGGCCGCGAAAAACGCGCCGAAATCCGATTGGAAAGACTGCTGACAGCTCTCAACGGTAATCAGTGGGAGAGTGCCTACCAAATCTGCTGGGAAGAATTTTGGGACATGAACGCTCTGTTCGAAACGTCGGTTCCAAATTTCGGATATATGCAGCCGGAAACCATGCGTATTTTGACGGAAATCCGAAAATTTTGGAAGCAGAACGGCGATGGTCCCATCGTCACCATGGACGCCGGCCCAAATGTGCATCTCCTCTGGCGCACAGATCAAAAAAATCTCCGAGACCTCCTTTTGTTACCCTATCTCTAAAAAACTGTTTGAGACTGTTGAAATCTGTCCAAAAATGTCGCTGTGGTGCAGCAGAACCTCCTGAAACACAGACGGCTCATATCGAAGTTTTTCGGATTTCAACAGTCCCGAACAGGATTATACCAAGTTTCGCTCTAAATTACCCATTAAAAGCTCTATATCTATTGGAAATAAGCCGTATTTTGGATACTCACAAATGGAACTTGGTATTATATCAAGTCTTATTATAAATTGTCCGAAACGGGCCTTACAGTTCCTGCAAATCAGCGATATCTCTTGGATACCAGAAGCGAAATTTGGTATTAACAGCTTCTATTCGCGGCTTCTTTTGTTCTTACTTTCTCCTATTTGTAAGACTAAAGAGAAAACCACAGCAACTGTGAATTATTTCATCGATATCTACTTCTACTACTTGATTATCAGTAGATACGCGAATTCCCGCGTTTTCCAATTCATCGCGAACAAGCTTGAGATCAGACAAAAGGTCCGGACGCTCCAGCTGCGATAGCTGAAATGCTTCTTCTATTACCTCTATACCGCGTTTGCCCTTCTCCACCAATTGTTCCGGAGTTAAACTCTGCAGCTTCTGCATAAACAAATTCTTAGCATCGATTCCTTTGGAACTCTGAGCGTGTATGTTAGATGCTGCAGATATCATGCCTAACATGAATGTAGAAACGTTATTTATGCCTAGCACAAAATTTCTAACAGTAGAATAGTGTATAACACCAGGAGTAGCATCCTCCCCAAAATCCCCCTCGGGTACTAAATTTATTTGGGAAACTATTTTAGGTTCTTTCGTTTCTTCAACTTCACGGGAACCCGTTTCTAGTGCGTTGATATCCACAAAAATCAAGACGATTCCTGCAAAAATAATAGATAGTAATTTCATAATATTCTCCTTTGTTGTAAGTTAATTTCCAACGCCAAAACATAGGATGAAACAACGAAACCATGAGAACCATGAGTGTTCAGAAAGCTATTGATGTATTTGGACTTTTTCTACCATCGACTGTAATTAAGCAGAGGTCGATCCATTATCCAAATCCCAATAAATTCTTCAGACATAAAAAACGGGGACAATGCCAAAAAGTCGTCGACAATTACTATTTTCAGAAGCGACGTCATACCTTATTGGCAACTTTACAAGAAAAATTGCCGCTCTATACCACTTGTTGGATATAATGTAACACACAATAGTTAATTTTTTAGGTTCAAGAGTAGATTAGATTGATTTTCTAGCCCAATAAGGTAGGATATATCAATGAAAAATAGATACATAAAAAATACCCATATTTCTGAATCCCAATTTAGGAAAATTTT
>JAITDB010000013.1 GCA_031282785.1 Holosporaceae bacterium | reverse complement strand
CCACTTTTTTCCATATTTTTTTCGCGTCTTCGTCAGTGTGATAGACGGTCGCCAGCAGCTTGTCGCGGGAAATGCCCAGCTCCTTCGTGAGAAAAGTCCAGGCGTAATAGATAGCTTCCTCCTTGAAATAATTTCCAAAAGAAAAATTTCCCAGCATCTCAAAAAATGTGTGATGACGCGCCGTAAACCCGACCTGATCCAGATCGTTATGCTTTCCTCCTGCTCGAATGCATTTCTGAGCAGTGGTAGCTCTGTTGTATTCCAGTGTTTCTAGTCCCGTAAATACATTTTTAAATTGCACCATGCCAGCATTGGTAAATAATAAAGTCGGATCGTTCTGCGGAACTACCGGACTTGAGCTAACCACTCGATGACCATGATCTTCAAAAAATTTCAAAAAACTACTGCGAATATGCGATGTTAACATAATTTATCTCTAATAATTGGTTGGCTGATTATACTCCAGAGTGATTGTAAAGCCAATCGGTGAACACGGTATTGAGATATCAGATCTAAAAATATTTTTTCAAAGGTGGTCTTGGAAATTTTCTAATAAAATATTAAACTGTGCGCATGTTTTTATTTGGGTGATTTATGAAAATCGGTGCAAACGACTTAAGACCTGGAATGCTCATAGAACACAATGGAAAATTGTGGACGGTTTACAAGACTCAACATGTAAAACCAGGAAAGGGTGGGGCATTTCTGCAGGTTGAACTAAAAGAACTAAAGGTCGGCACAAAATTAAATGTACGATTCCGCTCCGAAGAGACTCTCGAGAAGGTCCGTTTGGATGAAGATGAATATCAGCTCTTGTATCGGGACGGAAATGTGTTTACATTTATGAACATTGTTACGTTTGATCAAATTCAGATTCCGGAAAGCGTAATAGGTGAATCTGCTTGCTTTCTTCAGGATAACATGATGGTAAAGATCAGCATGTACGAGGGAGAAATTGTGGGGGTCAGTCTTCCGGATACCGTGGTGATGGAAGTAGTAGAAGCAGATGCAGTGGTGAAAGCTCAGACAGCAGCGTCTTCCTGTAATAAGCCGGCGGTGCTAGAGAACGGAGTTCGCATTATGGTGCCTCCGCATATTGAACCCGGAACAAAAGTAGTGGTTAATACCGCCGATATTAGCTATGTCGAACGAGCTAAGTAGTATTTTTTATGCTTAGGTGATCGTTTTTTATATTACTATGTGTTATGTGCCCAGATGGCGGAATTGGTAGACGCGCTAGGTTCAGGTCCTAGTCCATGCAAATGGGTGGAAGTTCGAGTCTTCTTTTGGGCACCATTTAGAGAGTTTTTGCATGAATTTATATAAAAACGACCTGCCATCAGAGGTGAAATTTTCTTCCAGTGTTGCCATTGATACAGAAGCCATGGGACTGATTCTGCGTCGAGATCGTCTTTGTCTGGTGCAATTGTGCTCGGCAGAAGGAGATGTGCATATGGTGCAGATGGAAAACGATCAAGAGCATCGCGCTATAAATTTAAAAAAACTTCTGACTGACGAATCCGTTCTGAAAATTTTTCATTTTGCTCGTTTTGATGTTGGACTTTTAAATTATTCGCTGGGAATTCGTGTCAACAACATATATTGCACAAAAATAGCTTCGAAATTAGCTCGGACCTACAGCGATAAACATGGACTAAAAAATATTTGTAAAGAATTGCTGAACATAGATATATCTAAACATGAGCAGTCCTCAGATTGGGGAAGTCAGGAGCTGTCGGCCGAGCAATTGTCTTACGCTCAGAGCGATGTGCTCCATCTCCACGCTCTGAAAAACAAATTGGACGAAATATTAATCCGCGAAGGAAGATTCGAACTGGCTCAAAAATGCTTCCGGACTATAGATTTGATCTCGGAACTGGATCTATTGAGCATTTCTCCCGAAGAACTCTTCCAACATTAGAAAAATCTGAATATTTAAAAAAAAAATTCTCTTATATAAAAGAATTTAATTCTTGAGTCAAGTAAGAAAAAATATATTTTTTAAGGGAAAAGTAACTATCTTTATATATAATTTAGACAAGCTATAAAGTATAATTCTTTATAGCTTTGTATATCGTTAAAACTATAACAAGAAAGGATAAAAAAATGAGAAAATACATTGTTTTTGCGGCAGTCCTTCTGGCAACAAGCCTTAATGCTACAGATCTTCGCAACGAGATTGAACTCGGCGGTGCGATTGTTGGTGGTAAATCGCTTGAAGAGATTTCTGCAATTATTGACAAGGGAGCAGATGTAAACGCTAAGCCCTATGGACGTACAGCTATAAGTTGGGCAATTTCGTCCGAGTCTAGCCCGAAGGAAGTCTTTGAACTATTGATTAGTGAGGGAGCTAAGGTAAAAGTCGAAAATTATGGCGATACTATTAGGCCTCCTTTTGGAGAAGCTATTAAATCTGCTAATAATCAGAATGACTCCTCCATAATAGATAAGGTTCAAGAGTAGATTAGATTGATTTTCTATCCCAATAAGGTAGGATATATCAATGAAAAATAGATACATAAAAAATACCCATATTTCTGAATCCCAATTTAGGAAAATTTTACGCCTATTTGGAGCAGATCTAACAGCAACTCAGATC
>JAITDB010000117.1 GCA_031282785.1 Holosporaceae bacterium | reverse complement strand
AAGGAGACCGAATGGCGTTTTAATCATAGGCATGAAAATATTTATAAATTGTTGTTAAGTAGGCTAAGAAAATCTCCTCTCTAATCTACTCTTGAACCAAGAATATTAAGCCAAAGGTTAGAGCAGTAATCTATAGGGCAAATAGCCTGAGTGATGAGAAATGTCATGCAAAACATACAAATGTCAGTAAAGAAGGACACGATTCTGCTGACAACGTATTAGTGGCACTGCAAAATTATGCTGATTTCTTGGATGTACTGATTCCCAAATTGCAAGAAATTTGCAATGCTCTGCCGAAATAGCTCGACCGGTCAAGACGGTAAAATAATTTCGAGATAGCACAATAGAGAGCGTTCAAAAAAACAGCTTTTCGGAGAGATTCTCTGGAGAAACAAAGACACCTGTGTCGTTGGCGCGGGTGTTTTTGGCTAGAAGAGGCAAGAGAGCGACGAAACTATTGAAAGAGGTTGCTGAAATTTATCGAAAACGTTACCGCGGTGCCACAAAATAGCCTGAAATATAGACGATTCAGATATGAGTTTTTTGGATTTCAACAATCTCAGGGAGCCACGATGTTTTTCTTTGCTCTTGCAGAAAGTATCTCGCTAGACAACAGTTTTATTTTTGACAAAAAGAAGTGGAGTTACTAAAAATCAATGCAAGATTGTCTAAAAAATTTATTTTATAGCTATTTCTCTTGATTTCTGTGTTTTTATAGACTGAAGGCATTGCAAATTTGCATAAACTAACAATTTTATCTTGAAAGATATGTGATTTTTTTGTAAATAATATCTGCACGAGTATCGTGTATACATTGCTTTATATTTAGGGAGAATGTCATGGCGGTTCCAAAAAAGAAAATTTCCAAGTCCCGCAGGGATATGCGCCGATCGCATTTGGCGCTGACAGCGGTCAATTCAGTTTTGTGTCCAAATTGCAAAGATTCCAAACTGCCACATCACATGTGCAGCACTTGCGGAATGTACAACGGCAAACAAATATTGAAAGACAAACGTAATCCCTAGTTAGCATGCATTGTGGAGCATACACATGTCTGCATCCAAAGTTATTGCCATAGACGGAATGGGAGGAGATAACGCTCCAGAAGCTGTTATGAAAGGGCTGGCGAGATTCGCCGCCTCCGGATACTATTTCATAATTTTTGGGGATAAAAGTAGGTTAGAAACGCTGCAAATTCCCGACGATATTTCACACGAAATAAGACACACGGAAGTAGTAGTGACGTCTGATATGGAAGTGATGTCTGCTTTGCGTTTGGGGAAAAAATCCAGTATGGGATTGGCCATTCAATCGGTGGCATCTGGCGAAGCGCAGGCGGTGATTTCCTCTGGCAATACTGGGCTATATATGGCGTTGGCGAAGATTATTCTGAAGACAGTGGAAGGCATAGATCGTCCGGCCATAGCGTCTGTAATACCGGGGAAAAATGGCCGTGCCGTATGTCTGGACCTCGGAGCCAATTCAGAAAGCGACGTCAAAAATATGGTGGATTTTGCGATTATGGGAGAGGCGCTCGCCAGATCCATTTTTCACAAGGAAAATGTGAAGGTCGCCCTGCTAAATATTGGATCCGAAGAGGTGAAAGGCAGTCGTTTAGTGAAAAAAACCTCTGAAATACTGAAAAAATTTTTGGATAGCTATGTGGGCTTCGTTGAAGGCGACGATTTTGGCAAGGGAGACGTCGACGTGATCGTTACAGACGGTTTTACCGGCAATGTCGCTCTGAAAACCATAGAAGGAACCGCGAAATATATAGTATCTGAGCTGAAATCGGCTCTTGGAAGCTCTCTTTTGGCAAAGATTGGCGCTTTTTTGGCCATGTCGTCTCTTTCCAAACTTAAGGACACGATGGATCCGCGTCTCTACAACGGCGCAATTTTAGTAGGACTTCGCGGAGTGGTAGTAAAAAGCCATGGCAACAGCGACGAAATCGGATTTGCAAATGCTGTGCGATTTACAATGGATATATTGAACAATAACATCTTTGACAGAATCAGCGAACAGCTGGAAAAGTCAAAATTGCATTACCTCGAAGAAGGTATCAACCAATGAACTCAGTTGTTATAGGACTAGGAGCGGCTCTTCCCAAAAAAATTATTTGCAACAATGACCTACCGGAGTCTCTTAACACCTCTGATGAGTGGATAGTGCAGAGAACCGGCATTCGGCAGCGTCATGTGGCCAGTGAGGACGAAACCACGTCATCGCTGTCGGTGGAGGCGTCCCGAAAAGCTATGGCCATGGCCGGAATCTCTGCCGACGACATAGATCTCATAATTGTCGGCACTGTCACCGGAGATTATACCTTTCCAGCTACCGCAACCATTGTCCAGCGAGAACTGGGCGTGAAGAATGCCGCCGCGTTTGACGTATCTGCCGCCTGCAGTGGCTTCATCTATGGTCTGGACCTGGCCGACGCCCGTCTGAAGCTTGGTCGCAGCAAGTGCGCACTGGTGATAGGAGCGGAAACATTCTCGCGCCTGGTCGACTGGACCGATAGATCGACCTGCGTGCTCTTCGGAGACGGCGCTGGCGCTATGCTGCTTCGCGGAGAAAATTCCCAAAATGGCATACAATCGTGCCTAATTCATTCCGACGGAACCGGAATCGAATACCTGAAAACAAGTGGCGGCGTTTCAACGACTAAAACCGTTGGATTTGTTCAGATGAAGGGTCAAGAAGTGTTCCGCGCTGCCATAGAAAAATTTAATGAATCGCTAAAAGAATTACTACTTCAAAATAATATGACAATAGAAGACATCGATCTTATAATACCTCATCAGGCTAATTCTAGAATAATAGAAAAATTAATAATGTTATCTGGCATAAAACGAGAAAAAGTCTTGATTACTGTCGACAAACATGCTAATACGTCAGCAGCCTCGATACCATTGGCCATGAGCGAATTAGGATGTGAAATTTTTAGAAAAAAAAATATAGTATTACTTTCCATGGGAGCAGGATTTACATGGGGAGCCGCACTAATAAAATTTTGATGTTAACTTGGAGTAGAAGCATATGAAAAATAAAAAATTAGGAACTCTGACAAGATCTGATGTGGCAAATGCCATCACGGAAGAATTTGGAGTCACAAAATTTCTTGCTTCCGAAATGCTAGAAGAGATCTTAAATGAGATTGCAGCTGCTCTCGTTAATGGAGAAATCGTAAAAATCGCCGGATTCGGTACTTTTTCCATCAGGCAGAAAAAAGAACGCATCGGACGAAATCCAAAAACGTTGGAGAAGGCGGTTATCTCCTCTAGAAAATCTTTAACATTTAAAGCTTCTCCGATTCTAAAAAAAATAGTAAATAATGAATCTGATGATTAATTTTACCTAGGAAGAGGAAAACCAATGAAACTGATGGAAGGCAAAAAAGGAATCATAATGGGAGTAGCCAACGACAGATCGCTGGCTTGGGGAATAGCGAAAGCACTTGCCGAACACGGAGCAGAAATGGTGTTCAGCTATCAGTCAGAAGTTTTGTACAAAAGAGTGAAGCCGCTGGCGGATTCTCTGGGAAATGTCCATTTGGTCGAATGCGACGTCGCCGACAGCGAAAGTATAAAATCTCTCATGAAAATATGTCATGAAAAATTTGAAAAGATAGATTTCATTGTCCACGCCATAGCCTATTCTGATAAAGAAGAGTTGGTCGGAAAGTACCTCAATACTTCCCGCAAAAATTTTTTGAATACGCTGGATATTTCCTGCTATTCGTTTGTTGCCGTATGCCAAAATGCCCAGGAGTATTTATCCGACGACGCCTCTCTGTTGACGCTCACTTATCTTGGAGCTGAAAGAGTCATGCCAAATTATAACGTGATGGGAGTCGCAAAAGCAGCGCTCGAAGCCAGCATAAAATATCTGGCCGTCGATTTTGGGAACAGAGGTATTCGGGTCAATGGATTGTCGGCCGGTCCAGTGAAGACTCTTGCTTCTGCCGGCATCGGAGAATTCCGCTACATACTGAAGTGGAATCAGTACAATGCTCCGCTGCACAGAAATACAACGCTGGAAGACGTTGGAGGAACCGCATTGTTTCTGCTGAGTAATTTGTCGTCAGGTGTAACCGGAGAGATTGTTCATGCGGATTCAGGATACCATGTCGTTGGCATGAAATCCGTTGACGCGCCAGACATATCGGTCGTATAAAAAATTTCTGCGATTTATTCTGCGGCTGTAAAAAAAAGTTTTCATGTAAAATATGTCGAAAGTATAACAGATAATCATTTCATACATTTATCACAGCTGGAGCTCTTTGGCAGCGCTCAGAAAGGCCTTTTTCTTGAAATCTACGATGGCAGCGAGCAGGTCCTCCACAGACATCCAGCGCCATCGGGAAAATTCCTGATTTTCAGAAATCTGCAGATTTATTTCGTCGTCACTGCCGCAAAACTCAAACAAAAAAAAATTGACGTCCTGCCCTGCATATACCATTCCGTATTTTTTGTAAATAATATCTTTGAGAAAATCCGGATAGTCATATCTATAGGAACCATTTGTGCAACCAGCGATTTTGATAGATCGGATTCCGGTTTCTTCGTACAATTCGCGAACGGCCGCCTCCTGATATTGCTCGTGCGGATCGACTCCTCCCTGTGGAACCTGCCAAGCTTCTGGCATATAGATCCTCTCGGCGGCAAATATTTTTTTTGCAAGACCAGCATCGCTCTTCACCAAAAAAATTGCGACGCATTTTCTATAGATTTCAGTCATGTTTTTTTATCACCGCACTAATAGGAGCGATAACATAATTTTCCCACTTAGCCATTGCCGCCAAAAAATCCGGCAATTTATCGAGATGTATGAGAAAAATTTTTCCATCGCTATCGTCGGAGACCTCCAAAACGGATTTCGCATCGAACACCACCGACGCATTGGCGTGTATGACTCCTACATCCGAAGACAACGCCTGCAAGACATCGTTTGTTTTTTCGAGATCCAGAAATGCCAGGCCTTTTTTTGCCAGCTCCTCCAGAATTACCGTAATATCTTTTTGGGATTTTGTCAGCAGAGTTGGTAAAGTATTGGCAATGCCTATAACATACTTCGATACTGCCAACAGATGCATTAATTTATCCACTGTGTCTTCGGTATTGGAGTTGGCCAGAAACGGCGCTATCTCGTTTTTTTGGTTAGCGGTCGTGGACGCCTGCGTAGGAATTTGCAGAAAGATCTCGTGTCCCGCGTCATGTATCATTTTCACTAGACTGGAGACATTGTCGAGATAGTGGGGCACGATAAAAGTCGCCCGCGACGTCCCGAGTATTTTTATGGCGTGCGGCAGATACTCCACAGATCCAGTATCGACATATATAACGAGGCAGGCTTTCTTTTTGCCGGTATCCAGAAACTTTGCCGCGTATGCATCGAAAACACGATCGCCGTCCGCAGAAATTTTCGGCAGGAGTCCGTAGGTAGTCTGCTCGTAGAAAAGGTCATCGTCATTTTTGGGAACAGAACCGGGAGCAGGATCTGTTGCCGTGGTGGATACAGATCCAGATACAGAGTCAGATACAGATTCGGATGTCTTTTTCTCTTTTTCTCCCTCAACCTCGATTTCTTCTACATCAATATCGCGGAGCTCGTCTTTGTTTATGAAAATCCGATACTGATAGCCAGACGAAGGCACCTTGCGATCATCATGATAAAATTTCGTTAAAAGCAAAAAAGCTATCACAAAAATCACAAAAACGCTCCAGGCCAAGATCAGTTTTTTATTTTTCATGCGTTTTATCACTCATAGATTTAAACTTTTCCACAGCTTTTATAGTATCAAAAGCTTTATTAAGCTGGTAGTCTTTTTCAATTCTTTCTTTGAGAGGTAATTTTCTGTAGAACATTTCTGTTTCTTCGTCTTCTTCTATGTCGGGATTTTTTTTGTCGGCGGATTTTTTCTTACTCAGGGCGTCGATGGATTTTTTATTCATTTCCTCGGTCATTTTTTTATTTTTCGCTTTTTTATCGGCGTCCAGAGCGTTATTCAGGATTTCTTCTCTTACGATAAACATATTTTCTGGTTTTTTTATGAGGGCGAAGTCGGCTTCTATGTCTGGCATGATGCCGTTGGCCTGAATGCATTCGCCGTTAGGAGTGAAATGTTTAGCAATCGTTAGTTTCAGAGCGGTTTTCTCGGACAGCGGAATGACTTTCTGCACGGATCCTTTGCCGAAGGACCGCGTGCCCACGATGATGCCGCGTTTATTGTCTCTGATGGCGCCGGCAAAGATTTCCGGAGCAGATGCGGTTCCGCTATTTATTAGTACCACGAGCGGTTTACCTTTTGTAAGATCTCCTTTGGTGGCGAAGAAGTCTTTGCTGTTATCTTTGGTTCTTCCGCGGGTAGATACTATTTTTCCACCATCGAGGAATATGTCTGACACAGATACAGCTTCGTCCAGGAGTCCGCCCGGATTATTGCGTATGTCGATAACGAGTCCGCATAGTTTATCAAAATCATTGTCTTTTATGAATTTTTTTAGACCCTGGGTGGTATTTTTGTCGAAAGTCGAGATTCGAATGTATCCGATATTATCCAGGATTTCAGTTTTGACAGACTCGATTTTTATGATATCTCTTTCGATTTCCACATCGAAGAGAGATTTTTCTCCTCTTTTTATTTTCAATTTTACTTTAGTTTTTGGATCTCCGCGGAGTTTTTCCAGAGCTTCCTCGGAGGAAATGCCATTTATGAATTCGTCGTTTATATAGACGATCAAATCTCCGGCTCTCAGACCTGCTTTATCGGCCGGAGTATCGTCGATGGGCGAGATAATACGAATGAAGCCTTCGTCCATCATGATTTCGATTCCCAATCCGCCGAATTCGCCGTCTGTTTGATTGCGCAGAGACGCAAACGCCTTCTCGTTCAGATATCCGGAATGCGGATCCAGAGACGACAGTACTCCTGCAATGGCTTTTTCCGTTATTTCTCCATCTTCCAGCTCGTTTACGTACTCAGAGCGAATAAATCCGAATATCATTTGCAGAAAGACCATGTATTGCATCTCTTCCGGCACGCTTTTTTTTATGTTTTCCGGTATGATGAGCGAACATTTGGCGTCGCTTTTATTATTGACGATTTCGCCCTGAATTTCCTGTACGTTCTTGGACGATTTTGATGAGTTCGACGGCTCTGACGACTCCGGCGGCTGTTTTTTGATTATAGAATTTTTTAGCGAGCCGCCAGAACAACAAGTATTACTGAGCAAAGCTCCTATCGTTAACAACAATGAAATTTTTAATTTTGTCATTTACTTCCCTTTTTCTATTGGTTGCAACATCCATTGTCGAGGATCCAGAGGTTCTCCGGATTTTTTTAGCTCCATTTTCAGCAGAGGATTGCTTAGGGGATTCGGGTTCATTTTTCCGATATAATCCCCGATTTCCACCACATCTCCAGTAGTCGCAAACATTTGATCGATTCCGTATACAAACACTCGATACTCGCCATTGCTGATTATCACCATATTACCATAGTTCAGAAATTTTCCAGCAAATACAATAAGTCCGTAGGCCGGAGATATAACAACAGCTCCAGGACGCGTTTCAAATGAAATATAATATATCATCTCGTTATTGGGATTTTTATCGCCAAATTCCGTGATAATTTTGCCGCAAACTGGATAAGCCAGCGTCAAACTTGTGGCGATTTTCGTATTGCGCAATACGCCAATGATATTTTCCGCCTCCAGCTCAGCGTCCAATTCCTCTATCGACTCAGACTTCGATGCAATATGATAAACGACGTCGTTCTGAATAACATTTTCTTCGCGTTTTTTAGCTATGGCCAAGGATTTTTCATCTATTTTTTTTTGCAGACTTTCGTACTCGCCAACAACATTTTGCGCATCTTCCTTGAGGGATTTTTTTTCACTTTTCAGTGCTACCATTTCGGAACTTGTTTTTCCCAGCTGTTTGCCAATGGACTTAAAATAAGATACGAAATTTTTGATGATTATAGAGCATCTTACGAAATCGTTTTTGTTATGCTGTTGATTCATTGCAAGTATTGGGGAGAATCTCTGGATATCAAAGAGGACCGTAAAGCAACGCGTGAGCATTTCGTACATATTTTTCACGATCGGAGACGAAATTTTTTCCTTTTGATTTAGAGCATCGATTTCTCGCTCGACTTTTGAAATTTTTTGCTCCAATTCGACGGCTTTTTTGCAAAGATTTCTTATTTCCTGCGTCTGATTGCTAGGGATTTTTCTCAGAGCCGGCTCACCGACGCTTTGGACATGCCAAAACGTCTGGAGCACAAAAATAGCAAAAATGCGTACGACAAATTTACTCATTCAACAAGGATCTCCCAACGGAATGATAGACGAATCCTGTGGCTTTCACTTCTGGAACCGTGTATATGTTCCTCAGATCCACCAGCAGCGGATTCCGAACCCGACGTCGCAGTTCCCTCAAGTTGACTGCCCGGAATTCCGCCCAATCTGTAAGTATAACAACGATGTCTGCGTCATTACAATTATCGTACACAGTGGTACTCCAGTATACGCCTTTGAAAATATTTTTTGCCTGTTCCGAAAATGACGGATCGTATATTTTCACTCGGGCTCCTTCTTTCAGCAGATAATCCACGATGCTAATGCTCGGACTGTCTCGCATATCGTCGGTATTGGCCTTGAAGGTTACTCCCAGCACAGCCACGTTTTTATTTTTTACGTCGTTGTGGCAGGCGTCCATAATTTTTTTGATCATTTTACTGCGTCTTTCGTTATTGGATTTTATGGTTTCGTCCACCAGAGGTGTTTCCACGCCGAATTCCTTAGCAAAAGTACTGAGAGCACACGTGTCTTTTGGGAAGCAGGATCCTCCGTATCCAGGACCAGCCTGCAAGAATAGCTCTCCTATTCGCTTATCCAGGCCAATGGCATGAGCGACTTCCTGGACATCTGCTCCACATTTCTCGCACAGATTGGCAATCTCGTTTATAAACGTGACCTTCATGGCCAGAAACGCGTTGGCGGCGTATTTTGATAGTTCTGCCGTTTCCAGTCCTGTAAATAGAATCGGAATGCTCAACATATACAGCGGACGATAGGCACGGGCCAAGGCTTTTTCGGCCTTTATGCTCTCGACTCCAAGAATTATTCTGTCCGGACGCAAAAAATCTGCCACAGCAGCACCTTCCCGCAGAAATTCCGGATTGAAGGCCACTTCCACATCTACGCCTTTTTTCAGCAAAAAATTTTTTATGGCCCTGGTTGTTCCCACCGGTACTGTGGATTTTATCACCAGAGTCGCGTCTTTGCGTATGTGCGGAGCGAGATCGCCGACAGCTCCATAGATATAACTCAGATCCGCACTGCCATCGGATTTACTGGGCGTGCCAACGGCAATAAACACAAGATCCGCGTCTTTTACTCCGGCGCCAGTGTCGGAGGTGAAAAACAAGCGACCGGCATGCATGTTCTTCGTCATGAGCCTTTCCAGATCATCCTCGTAGATGGGGACTTTTCCCCGCTGCAGATCCGTGATTTTGGATTTATTATTGTCGATGCATGTGACATCAAAACCGAATTCCGAGAAGCAGACTCCCGAAACTAACCCTACGTATCCTGTTCCTACAACTGTAATTTTCATTGCTATTTCCGTTGCTTGTAATTCTTTAATGACACTGTAAACATTTCCTCCCCTTATACCAAAAAAAAGACATAAATGAACAAGAATATACGTACAATTCTTTGCATACGACAATCCTCCATTTAAACAACTAAAAACAATATTAAGACAGCCGTTTTTTTCTGCCTCTTAAAACTAGTCTCTCACATTCTATCCTATCTCCACAACAGTAATTTTCATCGCCAAATATTTTCGTAAAATTTTTTAAGAATACCGGATAATTTTTTATCTTTGCTCGATACGTGTAGAATTGCCTCCAGGAGTCCTTCATTGGATCCGCAATCGAATCTTTCTCCTTCGAATTTGAATCCCGTGAGACCGTGGGTAGGAATCATTTGCAGCAGAGCGTCCGTCAACTGTATTTCGTTTTTCACTCCCGGCTTGAGATCCTTCAAAACATCGAATATTTCATGTGTTAGTACATATCTTCCGACAATGGCATGGGTAGACTTTGCCTTTTCCATCGAAGGTTTTTCATCCACGGAGCGCGCAACAATGATTTTATCGTTTTCTTTTTCCACATCCATTATGCCGTATTTGCTCACGTCTTTTTTAGGGACGTTCATGACAGCGGCCATATTTGCTCCGTTGTAGTATTTGATCATTTCGCCAATGCAGGAAGTACTGTGCGATATATAATCGTCCGCACTTATGACGGCGAACGGTTCGTCGTTTATCAAATGCCTCGCGCACAGTACGGCGTGTCCCAGACCACGCGGCTCTCCCTGACGCACATAGCAGAAACTGCATCTGCTGGAGTCAAAGCGCTCTATATGGGTCAGTACGTGATCACAATAATCCTCAATGGACGTCTTGCCATGACGCGTAACAAATATAAACTGCTCCATTCCCGCGGCCAGCGCCTCTTCAAAAGCATATTGTATCAGTGGCTTGTCGAAAATCCCAAGCATTTCTTTGGGAACAACCCGAGTGATCGGATAAAACCTGGTACCCAATCCACCAACCGGAAAGATGACTTTGCGTATGTTCATTGGCACTTCCATCTGCAAAAACGCTGTTATGATATCCAGATATGGCTTAGTAATCAATAAAAAATGGAACCAGGTCATATAATCAACCGGAAAAATCTTAAGTATTATGCCATAAACTATTCCAATCTTATTGGAAAGTGCAGAATGGTAAGTTTTGTCTAGTTACTTTTACCCTACTGATTACAGGGCGGCCTCTATGAAGCTGGCAAATAATGGATGCGGTGCAAATGGACGCGATCTAAATTCTGGATGAGCTTGTGTCGCAACAAAAAACGGATGATCCCGGAGCTCCATAATTTCCGGCAGAGTGCCGTCCATGGACATTCCGGAAAATCTAATGGTTGTTTTCTCAAAAATTTCCGCGTATTTTTTGATATTCACTTCAAAACGATGTCTATGACGTTCGGTGACTTCCGTCGCACCATATATCTTATGCACCAGACTGCCGGGATCAATTCTGCAGAGATAATTGCCCAATCGCATGGAGTTTCCCTTATTGCCGCTCATAGTTCTGCATTCCAATATTCCGTTGGCGTACCAGCTGTCCATGAAATCGATGACGAGCTCTCCCTCTTCGGAAAATTCGCGACTGGTGGCAGCAGCGATTCCAGCAACATTGCGGCAGGACTCAATGACGGCCAGCTGCATACCTAGGCAAATTCCTAAAAATGGGATTTTATTTTCACGTGCAAATTTTATGGCGGCAATTTTTGCGTCGACACCACTGCTGTCGAAACCTCCAGGCACCAAGATTCCCGACACATTTTGCAATCTATTTTCTATATTAGGAAAATTTTCTTTAGCATCTACCCAATCTATTTCTATTTTTGCATCATTGGCGAATCCGCCATGAGCTATGGCCTGTGCCAGCGACATATACGCATCTTTTAGCTTGATATACTTGCCCACCACAGCGATTTTGGCAAACTTCGACGGAGCATGTACCGCATGTTCCAGGGAAACCCATTTCCTATGAATTTCTTTTTCCGCCTGCTCTTCAGATTTTTCGTTAAATATCGCAAAATGCCTGCAGATCTGCCTGTCTAAACCGGCCAAATGATACATATTCGGAATGAGATATATATTTTCGGCGTCCAATGCTGCAATAACATTTTCTGGTTTTGTGTTACAGAGTCTAGAAATTTTTGTCTTGATATCGCTGGTAATATTTTTTTCGCTTCTGCACAGGATTATGTCCGGCTGAACTCCCATGCTCTGGAGCTGTCTTACAGAATGTTGCGTTGGTTTTGTTTTCAGTTCTTCCGCTACTCTGATGTATGGCAGATAAGTAAGATGAATGCACATGGTTTTGGCTTTGCCCAGATCAATGGTCAGCTGCCGAATCGCTTCAATGTAGGGCAATCCTTCTATGTCGCCGACGGTTCCACCGATTTCGCATATCATGAAATCGATGTCTTCACGACCATTTAGAATGAAGTCCTTTATTTCGTCTGTAATGTGAGGAATCACCTGAATATCAGATCCCAGATAATCGCCGCGTCTTTCTTTGGCGAGAACTTTCTCATAAATTTTTCCCGTCGTTAGTGAATCGCTGGCAGAGCATTTTATATCTGTGAATCTTTCGTAATGACCGAAGTCCAGATCCGCTTCGCAGCCGTCTCCCATTACGAACACCTCGCCGTGCTTGTAGGGACTCATAGTGCCGGGATCAATGTTTATATAGGGATCGAGTTTCTTTATGCGAATGGAATAACCACGAGCTTGTAGCAGAGCTCCAATGCTGGCAGCAGCGACTCCTTTTCCCAAAGAAGATATCGTTCCACCAGTAATAAAAATAAATGACGATAACATATTTTAACCAATAATAATGATGAAATAATTTACTATGTATTTTGGATTATGGTCAAGAGGCACGTGGCATCGAGCTTGTTTCTTTGATTTTATCTGTGAGGTGATAAGGCTTGAAAGATATTTTCATGGATTGAATGCTATCCTAAATAAAAAAAACATCATATACCGCTCAAATATTTTTTCTTTTTAACTAAAATTTTAGTGTTTTGTCGTATAACTTATGAAGTATTTTGTAGTACAGCCTTTCTGAGATTTTTCAGAAAAAATAGCGCGTGGAATATGTACAAAAATTTTTTGCAACCTAGCATAAATTTCTGAAAAAAAGAATTGATGGTAATTTCGAACACAAAACCGTTTTTTTATATTTTATGGAGCCTGACTATGAAAAAAATTTTCTCCGTGTTTTATGGTGCATTATTAATCCTATTGACCGTTTCAATTACCGACGTTTTTAGCATGCAATTAACCGAAGAGGAGAAAACTAAAAAGCTGGAAGCCATGCATCCTGATAATTGGAACAGTTTGAGTTCGAAAGATCAACGAGAATGGACTAGAAAAGCACTCAAGGAACTAGAGGCACAGAAAGAAGAGAAACACGAAGAAGAAGAGACTCAAAAGAAAGAAGAAGCAGAAGGTCCAAAAGATGGAGCCGATGCTGATAAGGCAAAGGATAATAAACTTGAAGAAAATTCCGCTGAAAATAAAAAATCAACCACAACTTCCACTGAAAATAAAGAAACGAGCGAATCCGATGAGTTAAAAGAGCTAAAAAAATGCAAATGCGTCAAAAGATATATTGAATTATCGAGCAAGCACGCCTATATCAATTTTGGCAATCGCGATTGGGTGGCGTTTTTCACTGGAATAGCCATGGAAGAAGAGCTCTACCTTAAACGCCGTTTCCGGAAAGGGCGACATCGCTTCGATGCATAACGAAATTACGCGAGAATTTTTCAGATTCAGCATCAAATATCCCAAATGAGACTATTGAAATTTGTCATAGGTTCAAGAGTAGATTAGAGAGGAGATTTTCTTAGCCTACTTAACAACAATTTATAAATATTTTCATGCCTATGATTAAAACGCCATTCGGTCTCCTTCAAGTGTAGATAGAATTT
>JAITDB010000125.1 GCA_031282785.1 Holosporaceae bacterium | reverse complement strand
ATAGTATTTTTCATTTCGCGCGTATCTTTGGGCACACTCCGAATTATTTTCAAAGAATTTTTCCCTTAGTGTATCCTCCGTCAATATATTTATGGACGATTTTATATTGGCGAAGATTTCAACTGCCGAAGACTTCGCGTTATATAGAGCAAATTTTGTTGGATACGACACGAGATCATTTTTATTATACGTTTTTCCATCTTTCTCCAAAAGATCGTAGAGTTTTCGACTGTTTTCGTATTCGAAGACGCGCCAGGAAGCTTTTATTACATATGTCTTTTTCTCCATCGTAACTTCGAAAAGCTGAGGCATAGTTCTATCCCAAGCATTTTGAGATATAAGCGTACCTTCCCAATCTTTTCTTTCGCGAATGTCAACATGAGATTGATATAAATGAGGAAAGCAATATTTTAAAAAAGTATGTACATCTGCTTTAGAAACAATTTTTCGTTTGGCGATCTCAGACATTAAACCAACGTCACTTTTGAAGTACTTGATAAGTGCAGACTGCAGAAGAAGTTGCTGCAAATTATTTAAAGACTGCTCGTCGAATGCAATTTTTGCATTTTTGAACGCAGGCATTATTTGCTTCAGCGCCAATTGATAGCTTTCCTTCATTAGGTTTATATTCTTGGACAATTTGACGTTCTGCGCTTTCTCGGCAAAATTAAAGAGTGAGCGCTTTATTAGGACTTCTAACAGATATGGACTGTTTGGCTGCATTTCGCCTGGGGCAACCACATGTCCAACAGTATCGTAGTCCGCGTTGTGATCGAGAACTGAGAGCATAATATCGCTAATTTTAGCAGCGCTGATGCCAGTGCCAAAATCATTGTAAGTCCCTTTATTCTTGGTTATGTATTGGCATAAATCTTTAGGATAGCTACAGACCGTATCAATATTATGCGAAAGAAGCAAAATTGAGAGTATCAATAATTTATTACATTGTTTTAGCATAAAGTTTTTTTCCATTTGTAAATAATAACTATGCTCACTTATATCATAAATATATTCAAATTGTAAATGGCATAATTGAAAAAACCTTTTTTTGAGACAATGTGGATAATATCTTGCGTTGATTGCAAGATATCTATTCCGAGATGGTGTCCATTATTACAGGAATTTCATTTGGAGCGAAGGAGTTTCCATATGGTTCCATCTTTGGTATCCTCGATTTTTATGTTATGGTCCAGCAATTTTGCACGAATTTCGTCTGCCTGTTGAAAATTTTTTTCTGATTTGGCTTTTTCTCGCAGAGAAATCAGCCGATTGATTTCGTTTTCGTCCAGTTCATTTTCGTTTAATTCTGCGGGATTATGTTGGAACCAGTCGCGGCAATTTTTTTGCAGCAGACCGAGGATTTCGGCCTCGCGGCGCAGCAGACCATTCAACTGATCAATTTCGGTTGCGTCGGAGCTTTTATAGATCCTGTCAGCCAAATCGTGCAGATGCTTCAGAGCCAGCGGAGTATTTAAATTTGCACAGAGGGCGTCCAACACCGGAGAATCTGTCATGAACAAAGATCTGCGACCTGCGTTAACATCATTGGTAACGTCGGTAACGTTAGCGGAGTTGGCCATATTCAGAGCGCCGTACAATCTATCCAGAGCCTGTAGAGCCTGGTTCACCGACTGATCGGTCCAATTTAGTATTTTCTGATAGTGAGAGCTCAGCAACACGTATCGTATTACTTCTCCGTCGTATTTTTTCAAAATATCGTCCATGGAGATAATATTTCCCAGCGACTTTGACATTTTTTGATTATTCACCAGCAGCATTCCGTTATGAAGCCAATAATTAGCCATGATGCATCCGAAAGCTCCGAAATTCTGCGCCAATTCGTTTTCATGATGCGGAAACATCAGGTCCTGACCGCCGGTATGGATGTCGAATTGCTCTCCCAGGTATTTGTGACTCATGGCAGAGCACTCGATGTGCCATCCGGGACGACCGAGACCGTATTTGCTATTCCAGGCTGGATCTCCTTCTTCCGACGGCTTCCAAAGCACAAAGTCCATTGGATCTTCCTTGTAGGCTGCAACTTCTACGCGACTGCCCGCGATCATATCATCGACACTTCTCTTGGACAGCATGCCGTATTGCGGCATTTTCTTCACACGAAACAAGACGTGCCCTTCGGCTTCGTAGGCGAATCCGTTGGCCATAAGTTTTTCCAACAGAGATAGCATTTCGTCAATGTGATCTGTCGCTCGCGGTTCGTGACTGACCGGCAACACATTGAGCAATTTCAGATTTTTATGAAATTCCGCGGTTACGGCACTTGTCAATGCACCAATAGATATGTTTTCCGATTTCGCTCTTGCGTTGATTTTGTCGTCTACGTCCGTGATGTTTCGCACATAGGTGACGCGATTATCATAAAGACAATTGAGTACCCGATAAAGAATATCGAATACAACCAGCGGACGAGCGTTTCCTATGTGCGGGCTGGCATAAACCGTTGGACCACAGGAATACATGCGAACATTCTGAGGATCAATGGGAATAAAGTCCTCCAGAGCGTTCGATAAAGAATTGTATAATTTTAATTTTTTCATTTTGAGGCCATCAAATTTTTTTCTATGCGATGTTTTAGACAGTTGTATCCCATGATATTTGCGATTTTTTTCAATTCTGGACCGTGATCAATGCCCGTGAGCACCATTCTAATAGGATGAAACAGATTCCGTCCTTTTTTCCCGGAAATATCTTTAAGACACGCTATCCATGCGTCAAAATCAAACGGATTCGGAAGGGAGTCCAGCATTTGCTGCAGAAAATTTTCGCTCTCTTCCACGACATTTATTTCGCCGTAGAAAACCTCGTGCCAGAAAGCAGCTTCTCTGAGGCAATTTATATTTTCCCGAATGACGTTCCAGAAATCTTCCGAAATATTTTTCAGACCGAGCTCCTGGAGAGCTGATTTTATGTCATCGAAGGATTTTTCGCAGAGAATTTTTTTGCTCAGCAGCTGCAGTTCTTCCAAAAAAAATTTCGGCGATGCCAGGCTCATTTTTTCAAAGCTAAATTTTTCCACGAGACTTTCGACGCTGTCGCTGGGATTTGGATTATTGGACGTTCCTAGTGTTGCGAGGAAATTAAATATGGCTTCCGGGAGAATACCAGCGTCTCGCATGTGACATATGCTGTAGGCGGATCCGATTCTCTTGGATACCTCCTGACCGTCGGCGGCAGACATCAATGGCACATGAGCGAATTCCGGGTTTTTTCCGCAGATGGCCTTGAATATATCGATCTGGGTTGCGGTATTGGTGACGTGATCGTCTCCGCGAATGATGTGCGTGATTCCCATGTCTATGTCGTCCACCACGGAGGCGAGCGTGTACACGAAAGATCC
>JAITDB010000123.1 GCA_031282785.1 Holosporaceae bacterium | reverse complement strand
CGGTGGAGGCGTGGTTTTTGGTCCGACTCCGCGGTGCCATTGCTTCAAAATCAATAAAAAAGTCAGATTATTGGCGCTGAAAACGCTGCTTTCGCTCAAGCTGAAGGAAAATAATCTGGTGATCTGCGAAGATCTGAAAATTGAAAATGCAAAAACAAAAAATCTTCTGGAATCTTTGCAAAAAATGAATTTGAACTCCGCTTTATTTGTGGATTCGTCCGAAGACTGCGGAAATTTTAAAAATGCCTGCGGGAATCTGTACAAAATCGACGTGCTGCCGACCGTTGGTTTCAATGTTTACGATGGTTTGCGGCATGAGAAGTTGGTGCTCACCCGGAGTGCAGTTGCCAGTCTTCAGGAACGTTTATTAGGGTAGTGTCCATGATATCAGAATACGATTGCTTAATTGCTCCTGTGATGACGGAAAAGGCAATGAACGCTGGAAAAGACGGAGTCTACGTCTTCAAGGTGCATTCCGAGGCCACAAAATTGGATGTGAGCAGAGCTGTTGAAAAAGTGTTTAGTGTTAAGGTCTCTAAGGTGAATATACTCAACAGAAACGGAAAAAATAAAAAATTCCGCGGAAAAGCCGGACTCACAAAATCAAGAAGATTGGCAGTTGTTCGCTTGACGGAGGGATCTATTAACTTTGAGGGTGGAATCTAATGGCTTTAAAGACATATAAACCAGTTACACCTGGAACAAGAGGTCTTGTGTTGGTTGACCGCTCTTCTTTGTGGAATGGCAGGCCTCATAAGGGATTGGTCGGCGGAAAATCTGCCACCGGAGGACGCAATGTCCATGGGCATATTACCTCATGGCACAGGGGCGGAGGTCATAGAAAACTTTATCGCTTCATTGATTTCCTGAGAAATAAAACTGACGTAGAAGCGGTTGTGGAGCGCATTGAATATGATCCCAACAGAACGGCGTTTATCGCGTTGGTGAAGTACACCGACGGAGAATATTCTTATGTGATAGCTCCTCAGAGATTGTCCATTGGAGATAGAATCGTTTCGTCTGCGAAAACCGATGTCAAAGTAGGCAATTGCATGAAAATGATCAACATTCCGGTTGGTACGATTGTCCATAACATTGAATTGCAGGTGTGGAGGGGAGCTCAGTACGCAAGATCCGCCGGGACCTATGGTCAGATCATTGGAAGAGACTCTGGCAAGGTCATAGTGAAGCTTTCATCCGGAGAGGTGAGGTTGATAAATGGTGAGTGTCGTGCTACTATTGGCGCGGTTTCGAACCCTGATCAAAAAAATGTGAATCTAGGCAAAGCTGGACGTAGTCGTTGGATGGGGAGACGTCCTGTCAACCGAGGAGCCGCCATGAATCCTATCGATCACCCTCATGGTGGTGGAGAAGGTAAGTCCAAGTGCGGTAGGCAGTTGGTTACTCCGTGGGGTAAACCTACCAAGGGATATAAAACCAGAAGGAAGGCAAAGCCGTCCGATAAATTTATTTTGACGCGCAGAAAGAAATAGGTGATATTGTGACACGTTCAGTATGGAAAGGTCCGTTCGTCGACGGATATTTGATAAAGAAGGTCAAGACGTTGTTGGAATCCGGTCGTCGTGATCCCATTAAGACCTGGTCCCGGCGTTCGACGCTGATACCGGATTTTGTGGGAGTCACATTTTCCGTTCACAATGGTCGTAAATTTATTCCTGTGCTTGTTACCGAGGAAATGATCGGACATAAATTGGGAGAATTTGCTCCCACGAGAACGTTTAATGGTCATGCCGGCGATAGAAAAGCCGCGAAGAAAGGTTGAGGAAAATGGCAAAAAGATTGCGCATAAAACCACTTTCCGAAGATGTGATCGCCCGGGATCGAATGATTCAGGCGTCGCCGCGGAAGGTTAATCTGGTTGCGAGGCTAATCCGCGGAATGCCGGTTGCTAGGGCGCTGGATGCTTTGAAATTTTGTAAAAAAGCTGTGGCTAAGGATGTCAGCAGAACACTTCAGTCGGCTATCTCCAATGCGGAGACGAATTATGGATTGGACGTGGATCTTTTGACCGTAAGAGAGGCTTCTGTCGGGAAAGCAATTACTCTTAGGAGGTTTATGGCTCGTGCTAAGGGTAGCGGAAGTCCTATTTTGAAGAAATTCAGTAGACTGACCGTTGTGTTATGTGAAACTGGGGATTGATATGGGACAGAAAATAAATCCAAATTCACTGCGCTTGGGAATCATTCGCAACTGGAGTTCCAGCTGGTATGCCAAGGGTGGATATGCCGAATTGCTGCGCCAGGATTTTGAAATCCGGAAATTCGTGACGAAAAGATTGAAATTAGCGGGAATTTCCAGAGTTAATCTGGAGAGATTAGCCAAGAAAGTGGTGGTGACAATTCATACAGCGCGTCCGGGAGTCGTCATAGGAAAAAAAGGTAATGACATAGAGAAATTGCGCTCTGATCTGGTAGCCATGGTGGGGGCAGACGTAGCTCTGAACATCGTGGAGGTGCGTAAGCCGGAAATTGATGCTCGACTGGTGGCTGAATCGATTGCTTCCCAGATCGAAAAGAGAGTCGGGTTTCGTAGAGCTGTCAAGAGAGCTATGCAGTCGACGCTAAGAGCTGGCGGACTCGGTATAAGAGTCAATTGCTCTGGTCGTCTCGGTGGAGCCGAAATCGCTCGAATGGAATGGTATAGAGACGGACAGGTGCCGTTGCATACCCTGAGAGCCGACATCGACTATGGAATCGCCACCGCCAACACGACCTACGGCTCGGTTGGTATAAAAGTCTGGATTTACAGAGGTGAATTATTTAATGCGAAGTCGGTCTTCCTGCCAAAAAAAATTAACGAAAGAGGCGATAGATCCGACAGATCCGATAGGAATAGGGAGTAGAAGATGTTATCTCCGAGTAAAATGAAATACAGAAAACACTTTAAGGGACGAATTAGCGGAGTTGCATCTCGTGGACATCGGCTGAGTTTCGGTTCCTTTGGTCTCAAGGCCATGGAGCCGGCTCGCATAACTGCAGCTCAGATAGAGGCAGCCAGAAGAGCTATCACTAGATGCATGCGACGCGTCGGAAAAGTTTGGATAAGGGTATATCCGGATCTTCCGGTCACCCAGAAGCCGGCCGAGGTTCGTATGGGAAGCGGAAAAGGTGGTGTGGAATATTGGGCATGTAGAGTCTATCCGGGAACCATTATGTTCGAGATGGACGGTGTGGACGCCGAGGTCGCTAATCGGGCGCTGGCATTGGCGTCGGCGAAATTGCCGGTTCTGACCAAAGTAGTTACCAGAGGAGCTTGATCATGGCCAAAAAAAATACTGCCAGCGAAATAGAAGCCGCCAAAAGAGAGGCCATGAGAATTCGTTTTCGTAGGGTTTTGGGAGAAACCATTCCTTCGCATACCATAAGGGAAATACGTAGGAAAATAGCGAAACAAGTGAAAAATAATTGCGAGATGAGAGGAAAAGATGCCTAAGCGTATTTTAGAAGGTGTAGTTACGAGTAACTCCTGTGAAAAAACCGTTACGGTGTTGGTCACCAGGCGCGTTATGCATCCGAAGTACAAGAAATATGTAAATATCACCAAGAAATATCACGCTCATGACGAAAAAAATGAGTGTGCAATTGGTGATCATGTCTCCATTTGCGAATCCAGTCCGATTTCCAAGACGAAATGCTGGATCGTGGTGGGCGGCGACAGCGTTGGGAGTATATAAGTCATGATACAAATGCAAACACGCTTAACCATTGCGGATAATTCCGGCGCGAAGGAAATTATGTGCATTAAGGTCCTGGGCGGAGCTGGGCGCCGCTACGCTAGGGTAGGGGACATCATTGTGGCATCTGTAAAAGACGCCATCCCACGCGGGAAAGTAAAAAAAGGCGACGTCGTGCAGGCAGTTGTGGTAAGAACGGCTTCTTCCATCTATAGAAAAGACGGAAGCGTCATAAGATTCGATCGAAACGCTGCAGTGCTGATCAATAAGCAGGGAGAGCCGATAGGTACTCGTGTTTTTGGTCCGGTCACAAGAGAGCTGCGCTCCAAAAATATGATGAAAATTATTTCGTTGGCTCCGGAGGTACTATAATGGAAAAATGGCGCATCAAAAAAGGTGATACGGTTCAGGTAATCGCCGGAAAAGACAAGG
>JAITDB010000061.1 GCA_031282785.1 Holosporaceae bacterium | reverse complement strand
TTCTGTTAATTGTCTTCCTCTCTACTTTTGCCAACTCGGAGATCTGAGTTGCTGTTAGATCTGCTCCAAATAGGCGTAAAATTTTCCTAAATTGGGATTTAGAAATATGGGTATTTTTTATGTATCTATTTTTCATTGATATATCCTAGCTTATTGGGCTAGAAAATCAATCTAATCTACTCTTGAACCATTATTTATATGGCCTCTCAAATTGTAGGGGACGGCACACTTTGCGCTGCAGTACTTGCGCTAATTCTACTATCAAGGATGCTATGATATCTGGTGGTAAGAATTTCGTCGGTCTCATTTGATGAAATCGTTCTGACGAATATACTGATAGACATTAGTAATTTTCTATCGTTTTTTAAACATATAAGGCTTGACTTAATAGCTGCAATCTTTAATATAATGCAAGGTTTGATGAATATGTGCTTCCAAAATGGAGGGATGGCCGAGAGGCTGAAGGCAGTGGTTTGCTAAACCGCCATACGGTTGAAAAGCCGTATCGAGGGTTCGAATCCCTCTTCCTCCGCCAGTCTATAGTTTTAAGCAATCCAGACAAATCTTGGTTATAGGTTGTTTTTAATAATCCACGAATCTCTAGTTGTGTCTGACCATTCTTTGTGCCATACGCCATAGCTCCAACCTCCAATCAAACACAGATACAGCTTGCATACACTGCAACCGGTAGCGATAGCATCAACGCCTTGCAAGCACAAATTTCTGCTAAAATCTGCTGACCTATATGACCAGATTTGTACAAAAATATGACGCGTATTTTAGGAGTCCAGGAAACTTTTTAATTTTCTTGATCTGCTTGGATGTTTTAATTTTCGTAGAGCTTTTGCTTCGATTTGGCGAATGCGTTCTCGGGTCACGGAAAATTGCTGTCCGACTTCCTCTAGAGTGTGGTCTGTATTCATGCCTATGCCGAATCTCATGCGGAGAACGCGCTCTTCTCGCGGTGTCAGACTCGCCAACACCAGCGTTGTGGTTTCGCGCAGATTGGAATTTACCGCCGATTCTGCCGGCAAAGCAACGTTTTTATCCTCGATGAAGTCTCCAAGATGCGAATCATCTTCGTCTCCGATGGGAGACTCTAGACTGACAGGCTCTTTCGCTATTTTTAGCACTTTTCGCACCTTTTCCACCGGCATATGCAGACGCGCAGCCAATTCTTCGGGAGTCGGCTCGCGGCCGATTTCGTTCAGCACCTGCCGAGATGAACGTACGATTTTATTTATAGTTTCGATCATATGCACCGGTATGCGAATGGTGCGAGCCTGATCAGCAATGGATCGGGTAATAGCTTGACGAATCCACCAGGTGGCGTAGGTGGAAAATTTATAGCCTCTTTTGTATTCGAATTTATCAACGGCCTTCATGAGACCAATGTTTCCCTCTTGAATTAGGTCCAGAAATTGCAATCCCCGGTTCGTATATTTTTTGGCAATGGATATGACCAATCGCAAATTAGCTTCGATCATCTCTTTTTTTGCTCTGTTGGTTTCGCGCTCTCCCTTTTGAATACAAGCTACGGTTTTTCTAAACGCGCCTATGGAAAGAGATACCGTCTGCTCTATGCTTCTGGCCAACGCCTGATGTTGAGTTATTTCTTCCTTATGATTGGTGAAAAAATGCCTCCAATTCGAGAATTTTTGCAGACTGCTTTCCCATTTTTCATTGGCTTCGTTGCCGTAATAGTGTTTCAAAAATCCGTCTCGACTTATGCCGCAGGTCTGGGCCAACTTCAACAGAGCCGTTTCGCTTCTTATTAGCTTTCTGTTGAGAACATACAATTCTTCGCAGAGCTCATTGACAACTGTCTGATTTAATTTCAGCGCACTTATGGTGGAAATCATTTCCTCTTTTAATTTGGGAGGAATATTTTTCTTGTCTTTTATTTTTTTATGCAATTCGATGCCTTTTTCCAACAAAGCGACAATTGTCGGATAAAGATTTTCCTCGTCAGGACTCAAAGATAGAGCTTCCGACAGGTCATAGTCGTCGCTCAGCTCATCTAATTCTTCTTCTTTGGAGATTTCAGTATCGTCGTCTTCCTCCATTTCTTCTTTTTCTTCGTCGGCAGAGGCAGTATCTATCTGAACTATTTCTCGCAGCAGGATTCTTCTGTTTTGCAGATCCATCAGCCATTGCTCGAATCTCTCAAATGTCCGAGGACTGTTGCAAAGACCAGTAAGCACGTCCAAATATCCCTGCTCTATCTTTTTTGCCAGCTCGATTTCTCCGTCCCGGGAAAGAAGCTCGACATTTCCCATCTCCCGAAGATACATGCGTACGGGATCATCTGTTCGCAGAACATCGTCCTGCTCTTCTCGGACATTTTCCGTGTGCGCCTTCTCTTCGTTTTCCACCGAGAGAGCTTCGGCATCTTCTGCTTCCACTATCTGAATGCCCATTTCAATGATGCCCGATACAGCTACGTCTATTTTTTCCGTGGAAAATTTTTCTTTTGGAAGAGCGTCGTTCAGCTCGTCGTAAGTTATGTATCCGCGCTCTTTTCCAATCAGGAGTAGCCTTTTTAGACCTTCCGAATTTTCGCCGTCGGTTTTTTCTTCTTCAGAGGATTCGTTTTTTTCACTAAAAATTTCCGAAATTTTGGGGGCAGAATTCGTACTCATGTTTCTCCTTGTTTTTTAATATTATTCAGAAGTGTTTCTTTTTTCAGAGCCTTCAATCTTTGCCAGTCATCGTATGAAAAGGAAAATTCTAAACGACTTGCAGCATTTTGTAAATCCGCCTTTAAAGCAGGATCAGAGGAGTATCTATTGCAAATGGCGTACCAGCCTTTTAGGGCGTCGTCGTCGGTGGCGTTTTTGCTGCAAAAGGGCGCGTGCATCTCCACCGATTTTGCATCTTCCAGTTTTTGGGCAAGAACGCCTATCTGCGCAGCATATTTTTCCTGCTCATCTTTTAGATAGTACATGTCATAGTAATCTAGAATTTTATTTCTCAATTCCTGCATACTACTATTGCTAAAATCCAATTTAACGAGATGCTCCACTATTCTATCAATAATATAGGGGTGATTTAGTAACGTAACAATGATAATTTTTTCTATTTTTTCCTTTACAGCTATGGCAGGCATAATATTTATTATATTTTGCTGAGGAATGAATTTTTTTCGGTATAGATTTTTTTCTCTGCTTTTTATATCTGCGATGTAAAAATTTTTTACAGACATATCCCGAATAAGATCGGCTTTTTCCAGAATCATTTTGACGACCGCTGCTTTTTGCTCCGGAGTCTCAGACGGATATAGCAGAAAAGCGCCGTCCCATAGCCATTCGGATAGAGGCACAGCTTCCCGAATGGATTTTCCCAGAATCTCCGTTTGATTATGGAAAATAAGGGAATCCGGGTCTGCCTCTGCGGGGAGTCGTGCAAAGCTAAAGGATTTTCCTGGGCATATGGCCGGCAATATTTTATCTACCCAGCGATAGGAGGCTTTCAGGCCAGCGGCGTCGCCGTCTAGAGCGATGACCGGCGTGTCGGAGATCTTCCAGCACAGACGCATCTGAGATTCGCTG
Source organism: Holosporaceae bacterium (assembly GCA_031282785.1). GTDB lineage: Bacteria > Pseudomonadota > Alphaproteobacteria > UBA3830 > UBA3830 > BNWE01. The sequence goes on along the minus strand of JAITDB010000061.1, from coordinate 2,642 downwards.
ATGGCTGTGCCCAGTGGCGCTACTGCTCCACCGAATCCCGCCTGATGCATTGCTATCACATCCAGATATCCCTCTGTCAGAATAATATTTTCCGGCTTGCTGCGTTTCGCAATGGAATAGCCGTACAGATGTTCGCTTTTTATGAACACATCTGATTCCGGAGAATTAATATATTTGGCGGCGTCTGTTTTTTCGATTATGCGGCCTCCGAAGCCAACGCATCTGCCGGAGGAGTCGAAGATGGGAAACATTAATCTTCCGTCAAATCTGTTGGAAAGCTCGTTTTTATACTGGGATTTGAAAAAAATTCCGGTTTTCAGGAGCTCATCGGCAGAAAATCCTTCTTTTTTTAGCTGAAACAGTAATTTTTTATTGTCTGCCGCGAATCCCAGCTGAAATTTTTCCATGGATTGGGAAGAAATTTTTCTGGATTCCAGATATCTCCGAGCATTTTCTCCGATGTTTTCATGGAGTTGACTGACAAACCATTTTTTTATGACGTCCAGAGCTATATATATTTTTAAATTTGGATCGACGTAGCCATCATTTTTTTTCGGCATTGCGATGCCGTACATGTTGGCGATGTATTCCGCAGCTTCGGGAAACGATATTTTTTCGAATTCCATGACGAAATTGATGACATCTCCGTGTGCTCCGCAGCCGAAGCAGTAGTAGGAGCCGTTGTCTGGATTGACCTTGAAAGATCCGGTTTTTTCCGAATGAAACGGACACAGCCCAAACCAATCTTTTCCGGAACGCGTGAGCTTCACTCGTCGTGACACCACTTCCAGAATCGAGGCTTTGCTTTTTAGGAAATCCAAGAAATCTTTTTGCATTTGCGTTTACGTGTCCAGCGAAACATGGGGAATATATTCTTGCAGATATTTTATAATATCCGCCTTAATTTTTTTCATATTTTCTTCCGAGTAGCCTTCTATGCGCAACGACAGAGCACTTTGCGTATTTGATGCTCGCAATATCCACCATCCCAGATCAGATGTAACTCTAATACCGTCAATTTCGATCAGAGAAATTTTTTTATTCTTGAGCTTTTTTTTCAGTGATTCTATGATCAGGAATTTTTCGTTTTCACTGCATTCGATGCGGATTTCCGGTGTAACGAATCCATATTTTAGATTGCTGAAGGCGTTTTTATTGGCACTGAGGAGCTCGAGACAGCGGAGAGCAGCATACACGCCGTCGTCGAAGCCGAACCAGCGATCTTTGAAGTAGATATGTCCGCTCAGTTCGCCAGCCAGCAGGGCTCCGCTGGATTTCATGCGCGCTTTTATAAATGAGTGGCCGACTTTTTCCATAATAGCGATTCCACCGCAGGATTTTATGGTTTCGAACAGACTATTGCAGGATTTTACGTCTGCTATTACCTGGGCTCCTGGATTTTTCTGGAGAAAGTCTTTGGCAATTATGGACAGCAGCTGATCGCTGTAGAGCATTTCTCCGGCGTTGTTTACGACGCAGAGCCGATCTCCGTCGCTATCGAAGGCAAATCCGGCGTCGAAGTCGTTGTAGGACACAAATTTCGCTAAATATTCTATGCTTTTGGCAGTGGTGGGATCCGGAGATCTATTGGGAAAATTTCCGTCCATTTCCTCAAATAAAAGATGGTGCTTGCCGGGAATCATGGAGGTTACAGCTTTGACAGCGTTGCTAGTGGCTCCGTTTCCTATGTCCCAGGCGATTTTGAGGTCGTTGGAAAATTGGAAATCGGAAATTATATCTTTTACGTAGCTGGAAAATATGTGGTTCATTACGACTTCACGACCGTTGCCATCGATAAATTTTCTGGCCACAATCATTTCTGCTAATGTTTTTATGTCTTTGCCGAAGAATGGATCCAGTCCCAGCATAAATTTGAAACCGTTGTACTCCGGAGGATTGTGAGAGCCGGTTACCATGACACAGGCGTCAAAATTCATTTTGTGCTCTGCGTAATACACCATCGGCGTATGGCATACTCCCAGCGAGATGACTTCCATGCCGGATTTTATGAGTCCGCTGGAGAGTTCCCGAAAAAGTTCAGAGGAGGAGTTTCTGCAGTCGTGTCCAACGCAGACTTTTTTCAATTTTTTTTCTGCCAGAAAAGTACCGAAGGCGCGCCCAATGTAGTAGGCGTCCTGGAGAAATAAATTCTGATCGACTATGCCGCGAATATCGTACTCGCGGAAAATTTCCTTGGCTATAACACGAGAATTATTGCACAGCTCTTCATCCATGAAGAAAAAATCCTTGATGATTTCCCATAATTTCATTGTAGATCCAAAATTATAATATCGGGACCGTTTAGATCCAAGATCCAAAAAATTTTTTTCGAAAGCACTCGTGCTGTAATAGCAAGAAGAATCGAGCAAGAAGCAAAACACATGCTATGGCATTTGAATGCCACAGATCCAATTCTAACGCTTCGGAATAAATTTTCAGATATCAGAGATCCCATAGATTTATATTATCATATCTTTCTACTATTGCGAAAAAAATTTCGAATTTTCTCTGGATTCTAACAGATCTAAACTATTTCGTCTTACTACTCGTCGCTTTTTAAATTTGGTTCAAGAGTAGATTAGAGATGAGATTTTCTTAGCCTACTTAACAACAATTTATAAATATTTTCATGCCTATGATTA
>JAITDB010000064.1 GCA_031282785.1 Holosporaceae bacterium | reverse complement strand
CTCGATTACATCCTTGGGAGATATTTTAGCCAGCAATTCTGCAGATCTCAATTTATCAAACAGTTTATAGTATGCCAGCATTGCAATAAAATTCACAAAAAGCCAGCCCTCAAGTACGTGTCTATTCTGCATATACGTTTTATCAGCCGCCAGAAAACGCCCCTTCACAGGTGAATGGGCGAACTAGTGGGAGGAATTTTTCGCAGTAAATTTTCAATCATTGATGTTTTTTTTCATAAAAATCTTTTATTCAGCAAAAAATAAATAAAAAGCGCGATTTACTTGGTTAATATTTTATTGATATTCTATTAAAGAGATTGCTGCATAAAGAGTTATTTCCTGAGGGAAAGAGCTCAGGGACAGTTGTTTTTCATAAGGTTGTAGTCTTTTATTAGTTATGGTGGTGAGAGAATGGATTCGGTTGTTGTGGTTGCGGCGGCAAGGACTCCGCTTGGTGCATTTAATGGAAAGCTGAAGTCACTATCTGCGACAGATTTGGGCAGTATTGTGCTAAAAAAGGTAGTGGAATCTGTTGCTGGAGAGGTAGATGGCGTATATATGGGCTGCGTATTATCGGCAGGACTTGGACAGTCAGCGGCGCGTCAATCGGCCATTGGAGCCGGATTGGATTACGGAGTGAACTGCCTCAATATCAACAAAGTATGCGGATCATCCATGGCGGCTACTATGCTGGCGGCATCGTCCCTAATAAGCGGCGACGCAGATGTTCTGATAGCCGGTGGAATGGAAAGCATGACCAACTCTCCCTATCTGCTGGAAAAGGCGCGATTCGGCTACAGATTCGGAGATGCGACTCTCGTGGATCATATGGTGAAGGACGGTCTCCTGGACGCCTACGAAAAGTGTGTAATGGGTGTCTATGCCGAAGATACAGCGGCCGAATACGCTTTCAATCGCGAAGAACAGGACGAATATTCGAAAAATTCTTTTTTGAAAGCTAGAAAAGCCATTGGCGACGACGTTTTTAAAAACGAAATCGTGCCAATAACTGTAAAAGAAAAAAAATCGGAGATCCTCGTGGATGCCGACGAAATTCCGTTTTCTGTGGATTTGGAAAAAATGAAGAACCTAAAGCCGGCATTTCGGGAAAACGGAACGATTACGGCAGCGTCTGCCAGTTCGATTTCCGACGGAGCTGCGGCGCTTTTGCTTATGCGGGAATCTCAAGCTAGAGAGCGCGGACTGACTCCTGTTGCGAGAATTGTGGCGGGCAGCGCGTTTTCCCAGTCTCCGAAATTATTTACTACGGCGCCGATTGGAGCTGTAAAAAAAGTCCTGAAAAAATCCGGATGGTCTGTGGAGGATGTGGATTTATTCGAAATTAACGAAGCATTTGCAGTAGTAGCCATGGCGGTTATGAAGGAATTATCGCTGGATCCGTCGAAGGTGAACATCTTTGGTGGAGCCTGTGCACTGGGGCATCCGTTGGGGGTCAGTGGTGCTAGAATTATCGTTACGCTGCTAAATGCCATGAGAGTACGCGGAGCCCAGAAGGGACTGGCAACGCTCTGTGTTGGAGGAGGTGAAGGCGTGGCCATGACGTTTGAGGCACTTTCCTAGATATCACTCCATTCCTTGGCTCGAGCCAAATGCAGGTAGGCTGTGGCATATTCGTCATTGACATCTAGGTCGTAGGGGATTCCTATCACATTATATTGCTTGATTAGGTCTACGAATCCGGTCAAAGTGGCCAGCACGAGTCTTTCGGTGGCCTCGGGTGACTTTCCCACAATGCATTTTTGTCCGGTTTTGTTGGAGCCATCGACGCAGAGGAAATACATTTCTTTTATTTTGGTTGTTTCCAGGGAAAATCCGTCTTTTTGTGCGATAATGGCCTCGAGACAAAGTTGCGGCTTGTAGCCATCCTCGATTTTCTTCTTGGTAGGCAACGACATTTTGTAGTCGATTATGCTTATGGATTTATCCGGGTGTTGGTCGATTCTATCGGCTCGGCAGTGTATTTTGCAGGAGTAATCCGGTGTTATGGAGACAATGCAGCTGCCGTTTATCTCCGACATTACCACACTGTCGGAGTCTAGATTTTCGCAGGCATAGGCGAGGATGTTTTTCAGACGAAAAAACCACGGGCCGAAATCAGATTCGTCCAGATACATATTTTCCATGACGTCTTGGGCGATTGTGATGGCTTCCTGGAGGTCGTTCTTATTTTGAGCGGTTTTGACTATCGTATCCAAAACTTTATGAACATAATTTCCCCTTAATTTGCGGGGATTATTTCGCGCATTCAACTCTTTTAGGTTTAATATTTTTTTGGCATAGAAAACGTAGGCATTATTTCTCAGCTGTGCCAGATCTGAGACAAAAAAACTGTTGGGACGATGTTTTAGGTCCGGTGTCGGCGCTCTAAATTTAATGGATTCTTTTTTTAGGGAATAGAGAAGCCCCGCGACAAAATTTTCCAGATCTCGTTCTGGCCTCAATTGGTCAGCTATTTTATCCAGATAGGTATATCGCTGCTGTTGCACGCCGTCTACGATTCGGGATCTCGTAATAAGCGTGTTGGGCTTGTGCACCAATCGTTCGAAAATACGTTGCAGAGACGCGTTCTTGGTCGCTGCCGTCGGAATGCCAAGAGTATTTAGCATGGATTTGCTCATCCAGAAATCATTTTTTTCGGAGACCCGCAGATTATCTTCGTTGGCGCCGGCAATAATGACGACGTCTGCGTCAAGCAGCTGTACTTCCGTGGCCTCGAGTATGACAACGTCGTCTGTACACTTCTGCGGCGGTGGTACCTTGATTGTGAGCAGCTGATTCTTCAAAAAAATCACGAATTCCGAGACGTTCATTTTGCCCAGCAGATCCGAGTATTTGCAGAACGGCTCTGCCAAGTGCTCCAATTGCTGAGAAGCTTCCTGATCCAGAAGCTTGACGAAGTTGTTAGTGTAGTCGAACCAGTCGCGAAAAGTTTTTCCGAGGTCGTTACCCTGTGGCTCTTTTCCATGTATGTCTCCAGTGGTCTCTGATTTTCCGAAAGCTAGATTTTTTAGTGCGTCGATGATGTCCGACGGATATTTTTTATTGTAAATCGCAATGACGTCGAAAAATTTTTTTGGCAGATACGATTTGTTTCGGCAAAATAATTCCAATGACAGCGAAAAATCACCGTATTTTCCCGTAAACTTAAGGACATTAAGCACGCTTGGCAAATCGAATTCTCTGTCGATCATGTCGGCCACCAGGGAAACGAGCATGCCGCAGCGGGTTTTTGAAAATTGCACGTTGTACGACGGCACAATATTCCATCTTCCCAATTCCATTTTTATTTTTTCGGACAGACGTGGATCTCTGGAAACAATAAGTACACTCTGCTTTGCATGGAGAGCTCGTCTTACAGCGAGAGATACGCCCAGCGCCTCCTCTGCAGACGAAGGAAATTCCGCAAACGCTGGCGCGATTTCTGTCGCAGTTTCTGGGGCCGTTTCCGAAGCAATTTCCAGATTCAGAACGGCATTGGGAGCATAGCGTTCGAATAATTCTCTGTTCATTTGATAATTTCTGAAATTTTCGTTTTCGTTTCCGGTTATGAAGAGTATGCCGTTTTCGGATTCAAGTACTCGTTGCAGAAACGATTGCTGATAGTAGTTTGTATTTTCGATGCCCACTGCTATCGCTTGCTGATCCGGAATTGACTCCAAAAACGTTGCAAATTTTATTTTTGCGAAGCGCATAATGTCCTGCAGTTCTTCGGATCGCATGCATTCCTGCAGCATTTCCAGAGTATGATGCCAGTAGTCTTGCAATTGTTCCGGCACCATGTGAGCCAGACGCTCATGAGCGACATCGGCCAAGACAAGATCCTTTAGAAGCGAGCTCAGCCCTTTGGAAAGCTCGAATATGACGTCGACGGAAATATTTTCGCGCTTCAGATACCGGGTCATGCGCTGCATGAGCAGTGCCGTGATTCGATGCTCGTCAAAGAAGAACTCGTCGGAAATCGCAGATATTAATGGCAGCATCATGGTGTCGATATTTCCTGTTATCAGATGCTGTTTCAGCATTTGGCAGCTGCGTCTATCGGGGAGAAAAATTTTTGCGGGACCTACTTTTTTTTGCCGAAAAAAATCCGCCACTTCTGGTAAAAATCGTTTCGTAAGAGGAACGTTGTATACTATGCTCATTGGTTATTTACTTCGAATTGCATTTGATCGTAGGCCGGACGAACATTGGGCGGCAGTATCTGCAGCAGACGGTCATAATCCATGCGTATGCTCATGTGGGTCAGGTACGTCATTTTTGGTTTTAGAATTTCCACCCACTGAAGAACGGAATCAATGTTAGCGTGGTTCGATACTACTTCAGGCGACAGGCAATCCACAACCCAGACGTCTAGCCCGTACAATTTCGCAAAGGACTCTTCCGGAAACGCGACAACGTCAGTGGTATAAGCAAAATTTCCAACGCGAATACCCATCGATTTCGAATGACCATGATTCTGCTCAAAACAAATACCAGAAATGTCTCCAATCTGAAAACGATCGGCGATAATATTTGCTGATATATATGGCATGTAGAGATTAGCACTTCTATCATTTCCGGTCAAATCTCCACTCCCATAGAGAGCATTGCCAGAGAATTCCTTTGCGTAATCAATTTCGTCGACTCGATTGCTCGGATCATGAATATTGTGCTCCTGTACTCCATCTTCGAACAAATAAAAAAACATGCTTTTTATGGACTCTATGCATTCGGCATTAGAATATATTTTCAGAGTTCTGCCCGAACCGAAAAAAACAGGACGCAGCTCGTTAATGCCGCTGGTGTGATCGTAATGCTCATGTGTGAATATGACGCCGTCTACCTTGAACGATCTGTGCCGCAGCAGCTGCTGCCGTAGGTCCGGCGACATATCGACTAACACAGACGTAGTAGCAGTCTCTAGGATTATAGAAGACCGTGTTCTTATGTTTTTCTCGTTGCTTTCATCGCAATCGCCCCAGCCGTATTTCAATGCCGGAACGCCAACTGAAGACCCACACCCCAATATCGTCACTACCAACGTGACGTTGGGCGGCATAACTCCCGTAAACGGATCCAACGTCATGTTGGGCACGTTGGGCGACGTCATACTGCTGACCTTAAAATAACCAACAGATGTTTTTTCTTTCCGCAGGTTATTTTTACGAAACCGTTGGCGAAGGAGTCAGCGGATATTTTATAATTTTCGTCGACGATTGCGTTATTTACTTGGACACCACTGCCACGCAGCAATCTTTTCGCATCTCCTCGACTTTCGCACATGTTGGCATTTGCCAGGATATCTACCAGAGATGTGGTTTCGATTTCCGATGGATCCAGTTCATATTTCGGAACGGACGTCATATTTTCAAAATCCTGGGATTTTTTATCGAACAGACCGGCTGCAGAGCGATGAATCGCGTCCAGAGCATGATGTCCATGAACCCGAGTGGTAATTTCATCTGCCAGTAGTTTTTTGATTTCGTTCAATTCATGACCGCGGAGAGATTCCATTTTTTTTATTTCGTCCAGACTGGTGTCACTAAATAAATACATCATTTTTATTACGTCGGCGTCGTCTATGTTTCTCCAATATTGCCAAAAATCATAGGGACTATACATTTCTTCTAGCAGCCAGACGGCTCCGTTGGCGGTTTTCCCCATTTTTTTGCCGTCGCTGGTGGTCAATAGCGGACACGTGCAGCCGAAAATCTCCACGCCGAGTTTTTTCTTTGCCAACTCAACGCCGCACACAATATTTCCCCATTGATCCTGACCGCCAAACTGAATTCTGCAGCCTCTTTTCTGATACAATTCGCAAAAATCATGGGCCTGCAGCACCATATAGTTGAATTCTAAGAAACTCAGGGAATTATTTTCCGTCAACTTGGATTTTACCGAATCGAATCCGATCATGCGATTAATGGAAAAATATTTTCCCGTATCTCGGAGAAACGGAATATATTCCAATTTATCCAGCCAATCGGCGTTGTCTACCATGACGGCGTCGGATTCGCCATCGCCGAACTTCAGAAACGGTTTCAGACAGGCCTTTATGCCCACCATATTTTCAGCGATCTGCTCGTTGGTCAGCAGAGGCCTCATGGTGTTTCGGAAAGACGGATCTCCGATCTTGGTGGTGCCTCCTCCTACTAGCACAATGGGCTTGTGACCATGTTTCTGAAACAGACGCAGTAGGGAAATAGGAATAAAACTACCAATATGCAGACTTTTGGCAGTGATATCGAATCCTATGTATCCGCAGCCAACTCCAGAGTTGAGATATTCGTCCATTTCCTCTAAATTGGTGAATTGGTATAGAAATCCTCTGGCACTCGCTTCGTTCAAAAAAGAAGATTTAAATTTCATGGACACCATTCTCCTTACGAAAATTATAAATTCACCGCTAGCTGATCGTATCTAGGGCTTATGTATTCTGTAACACACTTTTTTATGGTATCCAAATGATTTTTAAAGGAATGATCGCAGTTGGGAATCACACGATAGTCAATGGCGATTCCTTTTTGGGAATTGAGCTTGTCCACCAATTTATTTACGTTGAAAATCGGACAGATTTCGTCGTCTTCTCCATTTATTATCATGCCGGAAACGGGGCAGGGGGCCAAAAATGAAAAATCATATATATTTGCCGGAGGACATACTGATACAAATCCTGCAATTTCCGGACGTCTCATGAGAAGCTGCATGCTAATAAGGGCTCCAAACGAAAATCCAGCAACCCAGAGCTCTCGTTTTCCCTGATTTATGGACTGTATCCAGTCTAGAACTGCAGCGGTATCGGTTAGTTCTCCCTCTCCTTTATCATGAACGCCCTCAGACTTCCCAACGCCCCGAAAATTAAATCGTATGGCGGAAAATCCGTTTTCAATGAACGCACTGTACAGCGTAAGTGTGACTCGGTTGTTCATGGTTCCTCCCTGTAGAGGATTGGGATGCAACACTATAACCAGAGGAGCATTAGGATCTTTACTATGATGATATCTGGCTTCGATTCTTCCTGCATGTCCTGTTAAAACTAATTCTGGCATTCTAGTCTCCTGTCGTTGTATAATAGTGTATTTTTATATATAGAGCAATCTATACAATAAAAGTAGTGTGTAAATCTGTTTTTACAAGTGCTTTCACCAAAAAAATCCATTTTATTCTTCCTTTTATTATGTTTTCTTTTTTGGTAACATGCGTACATATTGAAACGGTTTGGATCCGTGAACTTTTCCGGATATCGACGGTTTCATAGTGATTGTTTTCAAAATATTGAGGGTATGATGTCTGAGCTTGATAAATTACTGGCTTCCTGTTTATTCGAAATAGCTTCCTGCGACGATCTTCAAAAATTGGATCAGATAAGAGGCGCGGTTTTTGGCAAAAACGGCAAAATCACAGACATGCTCAAGGGGCTAAAAGATTTATCTGCTGCTGAAAAGCGTGAGGTTGGCGCAAAAATTAATGCTGTTAAGGATTCTGTGAACGGTCATCTGAACGCCAAAGCCGTCGAACTTGAGATTAAGCAGCAGGAAAAGAGACTGGCATCTGAATTTATCGACGTGACTATGCCAACGCCGCCGCGTCCGAACGGGACCATTCATCCGCTTACGAAGGTCATGGAGGAAGTTGCTGGCATCATGTCGTCCTACGGATTTGTGCTGGCCGACGGTCCTGACATCGAAAGTGAGTACTATAATTTCACTACTCTGAATATGCCGGATCATCATCCGGCGCGCACCATGCACGATACCTTCTACACAAACATGTGTGCTGACGAACACGGCCGAAAATTGCTGCGAACACATACGTCTCCGGTGCAGACTCATGCGATGCTCGCTCACAAACCTCCGTTCAGATTTTTCGCGATGGGACGGGTGTTCCGGAGTGACTACGACGCCACTCATACGCCCATGTTTAATCAGGTGGAGTGTATTATGGTGGATAAAGACGTGAGCTTTGCAAATTTAAAATGGTTCATTGCAGATTTTTTGAAAAATTTTTTTTCGGCTCCCAATTTATCGGTTCGTTTCAGACCGAGTTTTTTCCCATTTACGGAGCCGTCTGCAGAGGTCGACATGAACTACGAGATCAAAGATGGGAAAGTGGTGTTTGGATCTGGAGACAAATGGTTGGAAATAGGAGGTGCTGGCATGGTTCATCCGAACGTTTTGAGATATGGCAATGTTGATCCGAGTGTTTATCAAGGATTTGCTTTTGGTTTCGGACTGGAGCGCATGACGTCCTTGAAATACGGCGTTCCTGATCTCCGTGACTACTTCGAGTCCAACGAACGCTGGAGAAATAGATTCGGTTTTAATTATGTTGCCAGATAATTTAGTGGGTGGAGTAATAATATGCGTTTTACGTTCAACTGGTTGAAGCGTCATCTCGAAACGGATTGGGACATATATCAGATTGCCCAAAAATTAACCACCCTTGGCCTGGAAGTGGATGATTTTTGTGATCCCAAGGTCATGTTTCGAAATTTCAAATTGGCTCGCATAGAGCATGTGGAACAGCATCCGAACGCTGATAAACTGAAGCTGTGTGTCGTAGCCGACGCTCACGGCAAAAAATGGAGAATTATCTGCGGTGCTGGCAATGTACACAAAGGACTCACGGGCATATTGGCTCTGCCAGGTGCGATTATCCCTCGTTCCGGCGACGTGCTTTCTCATAGTAAGATCCGTGGCGTTGAGAGCGAAGGCATGCTGTGTTCCTATGACGAATTATCCATGCCGAGCGATGGCAACGACGGCATAATAGACCTCGGACCAGATATAAATTTGTCCATGTCGGTGGGAGACGCTCTTGGGTTCGACGGAGGCATTCTGGACGTCTCCATTACTCCCAATCGCGGAGATTGCTTTTCCCTGAAGGGAATTGCCCGCGACCTGGCCGCAGCCGGAGTAGGAAAGTTCGTTGTGCCAGACGATATATCCAGCAAGAGTTCCTTTGAATTTCCTCTACACATAAATTACGAAAAAAGCGACGCCTGCAGTTGCTACGCTCCGGTGATCGCGTTTCGTGTCATTCGCGGCATAAAAAATGGTCAAAGTCCAGATTGGCTGCGATCCTTATTTCGGGCGGTGGGCATGAATAGCATATCGTCGGTTGTGGATCTGGCAAATTTGTGGCTGATGGATAGTGGGCGGCCACTACATGTGTACGATCTAAACAAAATCAATGGACAACTGACCATTCGGTTCGCCAAAAATAAAGAAAAATTCTTTGATATCAAAGGGCAGGAATATGTTTTGCATCAAGATATGCTGGTGGCTGCCGACGAAAAAAACGTGCTTTGTCTGCTCGGAGTCATGGGCGGCTCCAGAACAGCCTGCGACGAAAATACCACCGATATCCTTCTGGAATCAGGACTTTTTGATCCGATTTTTGTTTCGAGAACCGGAACATTTTTGGATATCACCAGTGATTCCCGCACAAGATTCGAGCGCGGCATAGATCGGGACTCCTGCGTGGCGGGACTAGAAACTGTCACCCGGGCCATCATCGACGTCTGTGGCGGAACTGCCAGCAATATCTGCATTGTCGGCACTCATCCGAAGGTCGATAGATCTATTCAACTCACCAAAGAAAAACTCGATAGTCTGAGTGGCTACGAAATCGACTGGTCAACCGCTAAAAAAATACTGCTAAAACTCGGTCTAAAGGAACTAAGCTCCTCTGGCGAGGTCTCGACCTTCCTCGTGCCCAGCTGGAGATCTGATCTCGGCATCGAAGAAGACCTGATCGAAGAAATATTACGTATCACTGGCTACGACAACGTTCCCGAAAAAAAAATCGATACTCAGCTGGAGGGCGATAACACTATTTTGCAGCAGGAAAATACCCTTATGGCCATCAAACGCCTGCTGGCATCTTGCGGATTGTCGGAAGTAGTGTCCTATTCTTTCATAAAATCTACTTACGCTGATGCTTTTAAAGAAAAGAAAAAGGTTATTCAGTTGCTGAACTCTATTAGTGAAGATCTCAGTACCATGAGGCCGTCTTTGATTCCGGGATTAATCCTGGCTGCCATCCGATCGCTAAACTACGGTCAGTCTCATGTCGAGCTCTGTGAATCCGGCAACGTCTTCTACGGCGCCTGTATGCAGGAAACCCACATTGCTGGACTCCGCGCCGGTGATTTTCAGGATAGATCTTGGATCCAGTCCCATAGAAAAATAAATGTATTCGATGCCAAAAGCGATCTCATGACGGCACTCGGATATTTCGGTATAAGCGAAAAAGATGTTACCATAAAACAAGAGGCTCCGTCATATTATCATCCGTCCAGAAGCGGCACTGTGTACCTGGGCAAGAAAAAAATTGGGCATTTCGGGGAATTGCATCCAAAAATAAATAAATTGTTTGCGGTGTCTGAAATAGTGGCCTGTTTCGAGCTGATAATCGAAAATTGTGACGTTTCGCCAAATAATATTCCTTACAATCATAAGGTATTTCCAAAAATCAACCGAGATTTTTCGTTTATATTTGATTCTTCAGTTGCCATCGGACCAATTCTAGCATCCATATACAAGATAGATAAAAAAATAGTCAAAGCAGATGTTTTTGATTCATTTGAGCTGGAAAACGCCAGAAAATCCATAGGAATCGCCGTTACATTGGATGCTGTCGATCGCACACTAACCGAAGATGAAGCTCAGGTGATTTCAGAAAGAATCATAAAATTTGTGGAAGAAGCCGGCGGAGAATTAAGAAAAAAATGAGATCACTCATAAGAAATTTTGCGATTATTGCGCACATTGATCATGGGAAATCCACTCTGGCGGATCGATTAATGCAGTTTTGCGGCGCCATCGACAACCGGGAATTCCGGGATCAGATGCTGGACTCCATGGACATAGAGCGAGAACGCGGCATTACCATAAAAGCTCAGACAGTACGACTGGAATTATAAGGCAAAAGACAGCAATAGCTATCAGCTGAATCTCATGGATACTCCTGGGCACGTGGATTTTGCCTACGAAGTGAGCCGATCTTTGGCTGCCTGCGAAGGATCCATTCTGGTGGTGGACGCGACTCAGGGCGTGGAAGCCCAGACTCTGGCCAACGTGTACCAAGCTCTGGAGCATGATCATGAAATAATTGTGGTGTTGAATAAGATTGATCTGCCGGCTGCCTCTGTGGATAGGGTCAGCGAACAAATAGAGGATGTCATTGGCCTGGACTGCACCGACGCTATACAGGTCTCAGCCAAAGTCGGCATTGGCATAGAAGATGTGCTGGAAGCTCTGGTCCACAGATTACCTCCTCCGAGCGGAGAAGAATCTGGTCCCCTAAAGGCACTACTGGTGGACAGCTGGTATGATCCCTATATGGGCGTAGTGACTCTCGTGCGAGTAAAAGACGGCTGCGTAAAGCCCGGCATGAAGGTAAAACTTATGGCAGCTGGCATGAGCTACGTCGTTGAAAAAGTCGGAATTTTTTCTCCGAAGCCAACGGAGGTACCGGAATTAAAAACCGGAGAAATCGGGTATATCATTGCTGGCATCAAAAGTGTCGGCGATGCCCGTGTCGGCGATACGATAACCCAGGAAAATAATCCGACCAAAGAGCCACTGGCAGGTTTCAAACCATGCGTTCCGGTCGTGTTTTGCAGTATGTTCCCTGTGGACACCGTGGATTACAGCAAGTTGAAGGATAGTCTCATAAAATTACAACTGAACGACGCCAGTTTTTCATTTGAGCCGGAAACGTCTCAGGCTCTTGGATTCGGTTTTCGCTGCGGATTCCTCGGACTACTACATCTGGAGGTGATCGAAGAGCGCCTGGAACGCGAATATAATCTGGATCTGGTGACAACGGCGCCAAGCGTTGTCTACAAAGTTCATCTGAGCAACGGCCAAATCATTGATATGCACAATCCCGCAGATATGCCGGACCCAAGTCGCATAAGTTTTCTGGAAGAGCTCTGGATTGTGGCCAAAATTATTGTGCCGGACGAATATCTTGGGAATGTGCTCGCTCTTTGTGAAGAAAAACGAGGCGTTCAGAAGGAACTTACCTACGTCGGATCCCGTGTCATGCTGGAATATGAGCTCCCTCTGAACGAAGTGGTCTACGATTTCTACGATCGCCTGAAATCCATCAGCAAAGGATACGCTAGCTTCGACTATCAGCTGCACGGATATCGTCAGGAGGACCTGGTGAAAATGACCATTCTAATCAACGGAGATCCGGTGGACGCCCTCGCTATGATCGTGCATCGCGGAAACGCCGAATATAGAGGACGCCTGCTCTGTGAACGCCTCAAGGACCTCATTCCGAGACATATGTTCAAAATCCCAATTCAGGCCGCCATCGGAGGTAAGGTAATCGCGCGCGAAACCATTGCTGCATTCCGTAAAGACGTCACCGCTAAATGCTATGGCGGCGATATCTCTCGAAAACGTAAACTGCTGGATAAACAAAAAGAGGGAAAGAAAAAAATGCGCGAAATCGGCAATGTAAAAATTCCACAGGGAACATTTCTGGCAGCATTAAAAATGAATAACGATAAATGTTTTTTTTGTCTTTTATGCTATGTTTTGTTTATAAGTATCCCAAAAACAGGTGAATTCTATATAACGGTATGAAATATTTTATAGTTGGATAACATGCAAGAAATAAAAACTTCTCCAGGAGCGCTTTTATCTTTTTCCGTAAAAGATACCGAGTTAATTGCATCATTATTTGCGAAATTTGCTAAAAAGGGG
>JAITDB010000025.1 GCA_031282785.1 Holosporaceae bacterium | reverse complement strand
ATTATTTTTGGCTTAGATAATTCCTGCGCCTGTTTTTTTGATTCGGGAGTTTCGGCATCGAGCATTTTTTCGAATTCTTCCATGACTGCGTCTTTTTCGATTTCCGGAGGTTTTTTATTTTCGTCTTCCTCGTAGGAGCGAATATTTTTATCCTCGGTATCGACGGTAATTGCGGCATTAGCAGTGGCGGTTTCTGCTGGATTATCGGTCGGGAGACGCAGTATTTGTCCGCGTTTCACTCTGTAGGGTGCTTTTATGTTATTTATTTTGGCCAGATTCATGGGATCCACGTTATGGCGATAGGCCACCTCAAACAGCGATTCTTCTCCTGACACCACATGGACAGATTCGCCGGAAACGATTGGTCTATTAACAGACGCGTTGTCTATTTTCAGCTCCACCGGAGATAACTCAGACCGTCCACAGCCGGACAGCAACACCATACACAGAACACAAAAAATATATGTAAATCTAGCCATTTGACGCAAATAGCTCCTCTAATTTTTCGACATAACCACTGGATTCTTGTTTATTTTTTCCATTGGTTGCAAATAATTCTTCCAATTTATCGTTGCAACCGCAAAATTCTTGTTTATTTCTCAGAGGCGTAATCGTAATATATTTTCCCTCTGATATGATTTTCACATCGGACATGGGGGCCGAATTTTCATCAGAATGAGTCGTATGCAACCAATAGTACGCATCGTCAACTGGATCTAGTCTTTTGTAGACGTTCCATTTCACGTCAAGATCGCCCTGTCTTGCTACTTTTACGCCTGAAATATCGCCTACTTGCGCTTCTGGAAGATTTACGTTCATGCACACTCGATCCGGCCATTTGAACGAAAGAAGCTTTTTTACGATATTCGACAAGAAGTGGTCTGCGAGAGGAAATTTCACGAGCTCGCATGCTTTTTTGCATTCCTGACTGACGGCAATGGATCTTACGCCTGCCGACGCCGCTGCGAGAGTCGCTCCGACGGTTCCGGATAGTCCAATGAAATCCGCCACATTGACTCCGTGATTGATACCGGACAGTATGAGGTCTGGTTTTTTATCTTTCAGAATCTCGCCCAGAGCCAAAAAAACGCAGTCGGCCGGAGTCCCAGAGACAGAAAATTTTCGCGGAGACAGCTCTTTTATGCGCAACGCAGAATCGAAGGTGACAGAAAAGCCTTTTCCGCTCTGCCCCACTTCCGGAGCCACAACCCAGACGTCCGGCGTAATCGAATTTGCAATGCGCTCAAGAGCCCTGATGCCGTGAGAATTTATACTATCGTCGTTGGTTATCAGGATCCTCAAGCCGGACAAAGACTGATTGTTTTTCATTTCCATCTTCCTTTAAAATATTTAAAAACCAGCTTCTCATTGTCGCTGATCAAATGCAATCCACCAATCTTAGCATATTTTTGTTGAGTGTATAATCTCATTTTTTCCGGCAAGCAGGGCTAGCTCATGATTTTTTTGGAGTGCAGATGAGCTAATAATTGATTAAATTTAGTTAATTATTAGCCATGGGAGGCAATTGTTATGAATAAAGATACAAGCACAACTAGTCACACGCTTGGCTTTCAAATTATCCAGAAGGCAACTCATTTCCAAGGAATACAGAGCCCCTAATGGATAATTTGAAACGAAACCAGCTTTTTTATTAGCGCGATTTCCTGGTGCTAACACCGAAACGGATTCTTTGAAAAGAGACTTTATTCCAGAATATTTCCAATCGTCTAAGAGTGTTTACCAACTCGTCGATTCCATCGAATCCCTCAGATTTTAGGACAGCAACATGTTTATCCAGAGCTGCATCGATTTTTTTGCACAGTGCAGTGCCTTTTGCGGATAATTTTATCATGAAGGATCTTTTGTCGTGTTTCGACGTCATCTGATCGATATATCCATTTTGCACCATTTTTTTCAGATTGTAGGATACGTTTGACCCTAGATAGCATCCCCTAGTTGTCAACTCACCTATAGAAATTTGCTCACCGCCTAAATTATAGAGAACCAACGCCTGCACATTGTTTATATCTTCAACCTTGAGACTATCCAGCTCACATTTTATAACTTCTAAAAACAATCGGTGCAATCTTTCAATTAGCGATACAGCTTCTAAATAACTTTCCTTCATAATAATTCTCCATAACCAAAATAATAACAAACATAAGTAAAAAATTAGTTAAGACTCAAAAAATAATACGTACTTAACTCTCGATATATTATTTTTCAAATCCTCTTTACAATATCATATATATTATAGGATGTATATTTAATTTTTTCAACACAACTGCGCATTGCGTTTTACAAAAAAATACTCCATTGTTTTTTTCAAAATTATGCAATGCCTATTTTGTAGGATTTGTCGCCAAGTCGGATGCATAATACAAAAAATTATATAAAAAGCATCATAGAACCTGAAAAAAAAATTTCACGACAAAACAATGGCATAACCGCGAGCCATAATATATTTTCCCAATATGATTTACAATAGGGGCGTTCTCTTTCTAAATAATATTTTTTTTAGAATAATCCCATTTCTTTGAGAGATTTACTGCCATTTTTGCCGATGATCACATGATCCAGCAGCAATATGTTGAGTTTATGAGCGATATCCGCTATTGTCTTTGTGATGATAATATCCTGACGTGATGGCTGAGAATCTCCGCTCGGATGATTATGCACCATTATCATAGCACTAGCTCCGTATTCTAGCGCAAGTTGTATTATTTCACGCGGATATATGGCCGTATGATTAATGGTCCCGGTCTGCATGAGCTCGTCGGCAATGAGTTTATTTTTATTATTGAGAAACATCAGACGCAGCTGCTCTTTTTTCTCGTTTTCCAGAAGATTTTTATAGTATTCCAGCACCTGATCGCTGGAAGAAATTATAATGCCCTGCTCCCGAATGCTTTCCATGCGAATTCTATTGAATATTTCGTGGACAGCCGCCAATAAAATGGCCGTTTTTTCTCCCAGACCGCAAATTTTTTTCGATTCCGCTATGCCGCACCTACGACAGATCCAAGAGTTTTAAAGTGATTTAGCAAGGTTTTTGCCAATGCTTTGGTATCTTTTCTTGTAAAAACGTAGAACATCAGCAATTCCAGCAATTCATAGTCTGCAAGACTAGAAGGAGCGGACAAAAATCTTTTTTTCAGCCTTTCTCTATGTCCAAGATTATGTTTTGTGTCATTGTTTTGTGATGTCATATGGTGGTTTATGCATCCCTCGTTTAGACAATGTAAAGATTTCGCAGCCGTCTTCTGTCACGCCGATCGTATGCTCAAATTGGGCGGATAAAGACCGATCGCTAGTGACAGCAGTCCATCCATCTAACAAAACTCTGGTTTTGTGTCCGCCTATGTTTATCATTGGTTCAATGGTGAACACGTTTCCAGGCTCCAGCTGCATGCCGGTGCCGGATTCCCCGAAGTGCAGCACTGCTGGTTCATCATGGAACACGCGTCCGATTCCATGGCCGCAGTAGTCGCGCACGACGGAAAATTTTTTTGCTTCCACAAAACTCTGAATGGTGTAGCCTATGTCTCCCAGATATATGCCTGGTCTTACGAGGTCTATGGCCAGCATCATGGCGTCGTAGGCGGTATCAACGAGCTCCATCGCTTTCTTGGACGGTTTTCCCACGGTATACATGCGACTTGTGTCTCCGTACCATCCGTCTCGTATGATAGTGACGTCGATGTTGAGGATATCGCCCTCTACCAACTTTCTATCGGAGGGAATGCCATGGCAAACAACTTGATTTACCGAAATGCAGGTCGAATTCGGATAACCATTATATCCAAGTGTCGCAGGTATGGCATTGTGCCGGAGAATCTCTTCATGACACAAACTGTCAAGCTCGAGAGTCGTCACGTTCTCCTGCACATATGGAGTAATATAATCAAGAATATGAGCCGCTAGTTTCCCGGCTTCCCTCAAATGAGAAAAATCTCCCGCAGAATATATGTGACATTTCTGATGCATAAAAATTCTCCCACATAAATATATGAGACTGTCGCATAATGAAGTATTTTCTGCAAGAATAAGACTGCGATCTTCAAATATAATAGTGGCCCTGGCCAACTGAACAGATGTCGACGATAAAATCAGTCTTTTTCTTTATTCATGCAATAGTCTCTAATATACAAAATAATCATTAACTTATCACTAAACGCCACAATCATTCCATAATATTAGCCGAAAATATATCGCCAAAAAAATCATGGACCTACCTTACCTCCCACGGATTTAAAACTCCCATTCAAGAACGAAATGCATCAATGTTACGACCTCCCCAGTAGAAAAAACATGTCGACCGAAAAATACCTTGGACAGCGCGAGGAAATTTAGCACTTTTCTTGGTCGATTATTCAGCAATTTTTTCCAATTTCTTTGATTATTTATATTGAGCTATTACATTAAAAATAGCCTTAACCATAGTAACGTTATTTTTTCCTTCAAACGGAAAATTTTCATCAATCAAGCATCTAATCATATTGGATACGGAGATATTGTACAGTCTCATTATAGAATACTGGAAACATCAGTGAGAATTTATGAGCTAATGTAAAGCATCTTAGCGTCGATTTTGATTTATTTTTGCCTAGATCTTGCTGAAATTACCCAAAAACTTCCCAGAGAAATAAGAATAAGTCCGCCGATTATGAAAAAATCGGGCACTTTGTCATAGATGACGAAGTCCAGGATTGTCGCTGGGATCAGCATTGTATAGGTGGCCGACGCCAGGTGAGAGCTAGTGGACAATTTAAATGCGTGAATCATGCAATATTGGGCGATGGCGCCAATTATTCCTCCTATGATTATGTAAACGGTGTCCGCGAAAAATAATTTGGAAAAACCGCTGAACCCCAAGACGACAGAAGAAAGCAAAAGAGTAACATGATGATAGAAAATAATGGTAAATTCGCTGTCTGTGAAGGATAATCGCTTGATAATCACCTGATTTAGAGCGCTAATGACAGCACCGATTACCGCAAACAGAATCCCAAATTGAAAAATACCGATGCCCGGTCTGAAAGCCAACAGTATTCCGAAAAATCCGACGACCACGGCTACGGCGTCTCGCACGTAAAATTTTTCGTTGAGTAATAATACACTGAGCGGAATTACAAAAATCGCCGTTGTATAGCCGACGACAATTACGTCCACCATGCTTGCATATTCATATGCTGCCATGAACGCATATGTTCCGAAACAGGCCAGAACCGATCGAAAAATATTTTCTCCGACCCGTTTCGTCTGGGCCGGATTAATTTTTTTGTAGTAGGCAAAGCACATCAGCGGAATAAATCGGCACATGGTACGCAGAAACACTATCTGATTCACGCCGTAGGATTGTATAAAGTACTTCATAATAGCGTCGGAAAACGAATATAGACAAACGCTTACTACCACAAAAACATAGCCAAGTTTTTTTTTCGATACGCTATTCATTTAGACGATGGGCATCTCCCACGATATATATTTGGCAGCATTATTCTGGCGCTACGTTTGTGATTTCGGACACCAGTTCGCCGTTATTTCGGATCATTTGTTCTATCTTTTCGGCGGTTTCCGGATGTTCTTTCATGAATTGACGAGCTGCTTCTTTACCCTGTCCCAATTTTTGATCTCCGAACGAGTACCAGGATCCGGATTTATCCACGGCTCCGATTTTCACACCGATATCGATGAGTTCTCCGCATTTAGAAATGCCTTCGCCGTATATGATATCGAAATCGACGACCTTAAACGGAGGGGCAACCTTATTTTTCACCACTTTGACTCGCACCTGATTGCCGATCACCTGTTCTTTTTCTTTCAGGGATCCAATGCGACGGATATCCAGACGAACAGACGCGTAGAACTTCAGAGCGTTACCACCGGTAGTCGTCTCTGGATTTCCGAAAAATACCCCTATTTTCATGCGGATTTGGTTTATAAATATCATGATGCAATTGGACTTGGACACAGTCGCCGTGAGCTTACGCAGAGCCTGACTCATGAGTCTTGCTTGCAGTCCCATATGCGCATCGCCCATTTCGCCTTCTATTTCTGCTTTCGGCACGAGTGCGGCAACGCTGTCTACTACCAGAACGTCGATGGCGCCAGAGCGCACAAGCGTATCGGCGATTTCCAGAGCCTGCTCTCCGGTATCTGGCTGAGAGAGCACCAGGGAATCCACGTATACTCCGAGATTTTTGGCGTATATCGGATCAAGAGCGTGCTCGGCATCGATATAGGCGCAGATTCCGCCTTTTTTCTGGGCTTCGGCAACGGCATGCAGCGCAAGTGTTGTCTTTCCAGAGCTTTCTGGGCCAAAAACCTCGATAATTCTTCCCTTGGGAAATCCTCCTATCCCGAGAGCCATGTCTAGTCCGATGGATCCGGTCGAAACTGCTTCGATCTCCACTAGACTCCCCCGCTGCCCAAGCTTCATTATAGAACCTTTACCAAACGCCTTCTCTATTTGAGAAAGTGCAACTTCAA
The DNA here is from genome assembly GCA_031282785.1 of Holosporaceae bacterium. Taxonomy (GTDB): domain Bacteria; phylum Pseudomonadota; class Alphaproteobacteria; order UBA3830; family UBA3830; genus BNWE01. The sequence goes on along the minus strand of JAITDB010000025.1, from coordinate 1,499 downwards.
GAGCTTTTTCCTTATCCATAAAACAACATTCCCCTCGCTAAAACATAGAAAAAACAATCACTGTGCAACGGAATAAAACCGCAGCTGACGTAAATCAGATTCAATATGCTGAGATTATTCGCAGCATTCAAAAACTGCAATGAGCATACTAAATAATCGTGTTTAAGATAAGAGCTAAACGCAAGCTACAGCATAAAAAAATTATGAAGGGGATGAAGTATCAAAAAAAATAAAAACATGTCGAGGTATGTGTCGCGATCCTGCTAAATAATTACCGATTTTCAGTGCATCATTAGCAATAATTTAAATGTTTTTGAGAAAATTTGAAGGTGGTTGCGGGGGAAGGATTTGAACCAACGACCTTCAGGTTATGAGCCTGACGAGCTACCAGACTGCTCTACCCCGCGCCAATATAGGAACATTATCATGAATCAACGGAGTGCGCAAGTCCTTATTTTCTGTGTATATTGCGACGACTACAACCACAGATATCGGTGCAAAATTAATATTCATATGCGCCAAAATATTATAAATTTTTTTTCAATTGAGTGACATGAAGCATTCAGTAACGGCCACAGAAAATCCAGAGAAAACAAGCGTCAGAATCGATTTTTCTCCTATTTTGAATAAGTTGCGCCCATTTTGTCCGGTTGCTTTTTCTTCTTTTCTGCTATTTTTTATTTTTTGGCGTCACTTTTGATTGTCGCATTATTTTTTATTCAAAAAAAATATTCCCTATTTACAAAACGATGTTTTTGTAGTAAGATATGCGTATTGTCAATTAAATGGAGTGCAAAAATGTCAGAATTGTTTAGAAAAGTCAAAGTGGTATTATGTCTATTGATGGGCTTATCGTGTCTGAATGTAATGGGGACGAATGGTCTAGATGATCTGCGGGAAATAACAAATCAGATGAAAGATGAAGGCGCTTCCGCAGAGATCGTAGCAAATGCTCTAGAAAATTGTATAGACAATGAAGACGCGAAAGGTGGAACTGCATCAGATGCCATAAGAGAATTTTTGTCTGCTATTTTTCTTGATGGCCACTATGATATCGTCGGTTGGAAAAGTGAGGCCGGAGAAGTTCTTAGCCAAATGGCGAAAGGCTTCGAAGAACACTGCAACAAGCATTGTGAAGATGGTAATTCCACATCGAACTTCGGGATGTCTTTTTCTGATGCTATGAAAACTTTTCTTGCAGACAAGAATTTGAAATTTATATGTGAAGAAGCAGGCAACAGCCGACAAAAGCAATATATCATTAGACCCGCATATAGTTTGAGTATCGCTGCTGATAAAATCCAAGCCTCGGGAACAAATGTCTGTGCAGTTCGATGTGCGACCTTAGCGAGAGGGATGAGAGTAGTCTTTGTATTTAACATTGGTTCAAGAGTAGATTAGATTGATTTTCTAGCCCAATAAGGTAGGATATATCAATGAAAAATAGATACATAAAAAATACCCATATTTCTGAATCCCAATTTAGGAAAATTTTACGC
>JAITDB010000024.1 GCA_031282785.1 Holosporaceae bacterium | reverse complement strand
AAGAAAAATTTGCAGTCGCTGTTGAATTGTAATTTTGGAGGAATTTTGGCACGTGATCTGGGATCGATGCGGCAGACTCCGGCGGGAGCGGTTGCCGGCGGACAATTATTTGAACATGCATTCATCGCTACTTTGAAAAAAAGCGGAAGACCGGGAATTTATCGGCGTAAAACAAAGAAAAGGTTTCCGGTAAAATCCGTGACGATTCCTATTTTTGATGAGGCAACAAAAATTATAGAAGAATTAGCCGGCAATGAAGCGGCGGCAGTTTTTGAAAAAAGATTTCGCCATGAAATTTCTCGACTAACAGGAATGTTACTATGAAATTTTTGCAAAATATTCGCAGTGAAATTCTGAACAGTTCGAACATTCAATCGTGTCTAGTTTATCCGAATGCACGCATCAGTGAAATTTTAAAGATAAGTTACTTTGAAAGCTCGTACTCTTGATCATGGCAATTGCTATACCTGTTTATGCAGTAACACGCATTTCCAAAGTAATTTATCTATAAAAGCGATAATTGGCTATTCATGTGAATACAGAGCTCTGAATTTCAGACTCTAAGATACTGTCCAGCCTATTTATTGCGATGAGGTCTAGTCACTCTCTCAGATCTTTCATCTGTGTGCCTTGTCAGTTCACCTCATCGCTATCTCACTCTAATTTATCAGTCATTGAGACCATTACAACATACATGTGCTTCGCGCCGGCGGAGAGATGAAAACAAAAAAATGACGAGTGGTAAGACATAATACTAATTGTTACTTTTTTTCTGCGCAGGCCTGCATAAGCATTCGAATAATACCACCGATTCCATTTGCTTTTGCGATATCAAGCGGAGTCTTTCCTTGATATCCTGCCGCGACAAGAATTTTCACAACCTCAAGCATATCTTGCTTGGAATAATTATAACATATAGCGGCGTTCAGCGGAGTGTCTCCTTTGTTATTTTCCGCATTTATATCCGCTCCATTGTCGACAAGAACTTGTACGCAGAAAACGTTGTGCCATTCCGCAGCGATATGCAGTGGCGTGTCTCCGTTCTTATCCTTCGCATTTATATCTGCATTTGCGTTGAGAAGAGATTTTACGTGGTCAATGATGAAATCGGTGTAAATATTATAATAATATTCATTATCTTTTGGTAAACATTTTTTAGCGATAATATGCAGTATGGTTTTTCCTTCATTATCTTTCACTTTTACATCTGCGTGAGCTGCGATAAGAACTTTTACACAGTCAATTTTTCCATGTTCAACTGCGATATGTAATGGAGTCTGTCCTCTACAATCGATTGCATCCACATTTGCTTTTGCTGCAATAAGAGCTTCTACAATTTCAACATTGCCATTGTCAGCGGCATAATGCAGCGGAGTCTATCCTCTGTAATCGATCGCATTTACATTTGCTTTTGCTGCAATAAGAATTGCTACAATTTCAATCTTCATATTATCAATAGCTCTGTGCAGCGGAGTCCGTTTTTCGTCATCGATTGCTTCTATATTGGCTCCAGCATCGATAAGAATTTTAGTCGCGACAACCTTGTTAAATAGTGCAGCTAAATGCAGTGATGTATACAGTGGTGTATATTTTCTGTAACATTCTGTATTTACTGCATTTATATCTGCTCCAGCGCTGATAAGATCTGTAATCTGTTGAACATTACCATCTCTTGTTGCATCAAGTAGTCGCTGATTCAATTCATTTTTACTAGATTCATCAGTGATAGTAGCTGGCTTGTCGCTACAGCTTCCCTCTGACAATCCCTCATCGCCAATGCGACAGCAGCACAATATATTATTTTTTTCATATTTTTTCCCATTTTTTTGTATAACTAATCAAAAACTATAATTAAAATAGATAAAAAGAAATCAAATATCAATAAGACAGTTTACGCCCATTCAAGGATGAAATGCATTAATATTATAACTTCCAGCAGAGAAGCATGGCGGTCAAACACCTCGGATAGCGTGAGAAAATTTAACACTTTTCTTAGTCGATTATGCATACCTGATCAAATGATTTTATCCTAATAACGATCTACTCTTGCATGTATCCTACCATATATAAATATTTTTTACAATTTATTGGAAAATATTTATAAATTTATCACTAAAATGCCTGCGATGTTTATAATAAATACAAGTTGTGAGAACTCAGGCCGCCGTATAGGCTCTGTCCAAAGACATCAGATTATACTCTTTCATGAGCTTCAGTAGCCGGCTCTTGTAAGCCTTTTTTTCACAATACTTCTCGATGGTCTCCGATAATTTTGCGCCATCTATTACTTGCGAACGACACAGCATTTTATCCCGACTCTCCCGGAACGCCTTGTAATGCGAATGCACATTCAGCGTCTTCGCATAGGCTATCGCAGATTCAAACAACGTATCGAAAGGAAGCAGTCTGGTTTTGTCCAGCATCATGCCGAAAAATGCATTATTTTTGTGCATAACGGGACTACTGCCGAACCCGCTCTCCAATGAAGCCTGAGCCACTGCCAACGATATCGGAACCGGCGCCACTCTCTTCAGCAGCACATCTATGTCTTTTGATTGATAAAACGAACATATCATGGAAAATGTCTGCTCTTCCTGCTCTGTCAGCTTGACTTTTTCCTTATTTTTTTTGTGCACTGTGAGTACACATGCCCTGTGCTCCATAATTATTTTGTTCACATATCCCAGCACAGCTGCCACCGCTTTTATGAACATCTCTCGATCATTTTTCGAGTTCGAATCGGTGCGTTTAATCGAACATAAAGCGATTCCCGGAATTTTTTTGTCTTTTCCAAGATTTATTTTTTGAAGAATATCATGGTAAATGGCATCATGTTTTTTGTTAAGCACTTGATATTTAAATAATTTATTTCTAATGGTCCTTGCGTCGTCTTTTGCACTTAGCGATTCCTGGCACCACAATGTAATACACAACACCGAGACTAACCAAAAAAAATTTTTTTTCGTCATATGATAAATCCCCTAATTATTAAATTGCAACCACGATTAAATCGCTGGAAACCATGCTCCGGAGCGTTCTCTCAACACCATACTTCAGAGTCTCAGACGCCATCGGACAATGAGAACAGGCACCGCGTAGTTTTACATACAATGTATTTCCTTCCAGAGATACCACTGTAATGTCTCCTCCGTCCATCTGGAGCGATGGTCTTATAGACGTTTCTACAATTTGCAGTATTTTCTCCAATAGTTTTACATCGTACGGTGATTCCATAAAATAACCTCAATTAACGGTGCGCTATGATAACCGGCGAAAGCATAATTGTAAATACCAGCATAAATGATAAAAGTTAACCAAAAACTTCTTCCGCTATAATTCTACATATAATCCGCCACAATGCAATAATTTTCGGCATTGATAAGATCATAAATGTTTCCAAAAATATCTATAAAACAATACAAAAAAGCAGAAAATACAGGAAAAATGTATAAAACAACGTATGTTCCCGGAATATTTGTGTTTTTAAGCTTTGCAACACTGCATATTCAGAGCATAACGACAGGATGTCTGAAAAAAAATGAGGCCAATGCCACATATGAAGAAAAAATCGAAGAACAATCTCGCAAGAAATTTCCCGAAAACATCTGAAAAATCTTGGATTTTTAATGCTCTTCGATTATCAGCGGTATTTTATTTTTTTACACAATAACCGAAATATCTAAGCACATCGAACAGTATCTGTTGCTTTTGTGTTTGGTTCAGGAAGCCCAAAGATGGATTTTCCACTCCCAATGTTTTTGCAAACGATAATGCCAATGTTCGGAAATTTTCATCGTTTTCCATTAGCATAGTCACTATATTTTTGGGAGACAGAGCGTTTTTTACCAATCCAGGGATTACTTTAGTGTCAAACCGTTCATCTTTGAAGTAGTCTTTAAATGTGCCTGGTAATTCTTTTTCTAGGTCTAAGTATGCCTGCTTTACTAGGGAGTTCTTCTTTTGACCAAGAAGTGTTTGGTAATAGTAGTAAAGAGAGTCCGGAGTTCTCACAGCATGACTGCCAGCATAGGAAGCAATGCCATAAAGTCCCGTCAATACTCTTCGTATGTGCATCTTGGACAGAACATCCTCTTCTTTGAGGTTTCCCTTGCTATCGAGAAAGACAAATAGGTTATTGAATACATCATTTATAAGTATATTAAGATAAATATCCAGCAAATTTTTGCATTGGAATTGGGAGCTACTTTCCGAAGCCAATAGAGCGCTGGAGCAATCACAAATTGCATTAGTACGACCCGCAGAGCAATGGTTAAATCCCTGAAATAATATGCCGGTTACAATGGCTATTCGCGATAAAATTTCACTATTGGGAGTTGCGAAATAAGAAGAGTTTAATTTCTGAAGTGCTTCAATTATATATGCTGTTATGTTAACATCGACATTGCTAGAAAGAAAATCTCTAGGTTCAAGAGTAGATTAGATTGATTTTCTAGCCCAATAAGGTAGGATATATCAATGAAAAATAGATACATAAAAAATACCCATATTTCTGAATCCCAATTTAGGAAAATTTTACGCC
>JAITDB010000022.1 GCA_031282785.1 Holosporaceae bacterium | reverse complement strand
GTATCTATTTTTCATTGATATATCCTACCTTATTGGGCTAGAAAATCAATCTAATCTACTCTTGAACCAAAAATAATATCAAATGAAGTAATATAAACATACATGCTCCAGCACCCATTGATGGAGTCACGCCGGCAGGGATCATTCCTGCACCCGTTGATGGAATCACGCCGGCAGAGATGTCCCCTGCCCCCGTTGATGGAATCACGCCAGCAAGGATGGATAATCCCAGCACCCATTGTTGGAGTCATGCCACTCGGACGGCGGTTGTCCAATCCTCTAGATTTAGCACAGTTGCAGATACAGCTTGCATACGGTGCCGCAGGTAGCGATAGCATTAACGCAGCGCTGCAAGCGCAAAATTTAAAAAACGACGGATGATAAGAATGACTGTCCAAATAAATTAACAGCCTTTTTCATTACGCGATTTCTTCCCAGAAATAGCCTATAAGGGATCCTGGTTATTCTTGTCATCTATGTAAGCTTTATGCGCTTTTACTTCGTCCAATGCTTCTAGAGTCTCTTCATTATCTTGTTCAGCACCTGGAATTCCTTGCCGCACATATACAAAATTAAATTGATAATCGACATGATATAGTGTTATGAATTGAGCATATTCTTTTTTGCATTCATCCATGCCCCGGGGGAGGACTAGGAAAGTCCATTGCTCTTCTTAGCACACATCTTATGTTATAACCCACTGGAGTTTCGCTTTCCGGAGGACAGTAGCCAAAAGAAGCACAGTACGTATCCTTCGGATATCCCGCCGGTATGTCTTTATAGAGCTCATCAATAATTGGACATCCTGGGCTGCATTTCGGGCGATGTATGGTACGACCATAGGGGCCAGTGAAGTTAGGAATGACGATTACGTCAGGAGGAGGCAACAGATTATCTGGAATGAGCACTTTTTTTGACTTCATTCCTTTGATGGTGACTCTGTCGGCGGGACCAGTATCTTTTCTTAAAGTCCATGTACAGTCATCATTTAAATAAAAACGACATTCAAAATCTTGCGACATGCCACGCTTGCTGGAATTTCCATAATAATACTCTGCTTCAAGATCATTTGTAATTACTGGAGCGCATATAGTCTTTGCTCCGTCTATCCCTAAACAATTATCATAGTCCATGCTAGCGTTGCTAGACAAAGACACTGCACATAGTATCCCACAAATTATTTTTTTTAGATTCATTTTACTTTCCTTTTATAAAAAACACATATTATTATACAAAAATATTTTACATAAGTCAAGAAAAAATTGATTATTTTTTGCTACCGATATAAGCCTTATGACCTTTCACTTCGTCCAATGTTTTTAAAGTCTTTTCTTATCTTGTTCAACATCTGGAATTTTTTGCTATGCATATACAAAATCAAATTCGTATTCTATCACTGCGTTGCTATCTTCTAAGATTGAGTGGTTTTGTGCTCATAAATCACTCTATTATTTTTTTTGGTTTTTTTATTGACTTTTTTAGAGAAATGTGTATTATTAATATGACAAAAAGTTTTTTGTCTCTGTCGTAAAGAAACCAAGCTATAATGGAATAGCTTCAACGGGAGAAAAAAACAAAATCAGGAATTTTTCGAATGCTGAAAAAAAAAGCTATTAGGCGACAATTTTCATGGTGCTTTAACAGGATCATGAAAAATGAGCTAGATTCGCAGTTCCAGTTTCTCCTACGAAAGACTGTGGATTTGGCCGTATTGATCGCCAGCCATTAGGTACTGGTCTCGGGAAGTAATTATGATTAGAATAAATTTATGCAAGAGGGAGATGTAGAAATGAAAATATTTATGGCAATTGTGTTTTTTTTACTTGCTTTTGAATTTGTGAGCGCGAAATCCATTAAAAAAGATGAATATAAATATTCAAGTACACAAGGTCACATTGTTAAGGTAGTTTCCAAGCCCGGTTACAATTATAGTTACGTATACGATGGTCCAATGATGAACGGCAAGCCCTCTGGAAGAGGCAAGCTGGAGGTAAAATACGCTGACGGCACAACCTATAGGGGAGATTGCGAAGACGGTCAGCGTTCAGGATACGGCGTAGCTACCTATTCGGACGGCAGTGTGTACAGCGGCTATTTTAGCAACGACAAACGAGATGGAGCCGGAAAACTCTGCGATGCCAGAGGCAAAGTCCTACAGGAAGGAACGTGGAAGGAAGATCGATACGTTCCGGATACTCCGAGCGCGCAGGAGACAAATGCAGATACACCTTTGGAAACGACCGCTGACAAAATAAAGGAAGCAACTGCAGGAATAACCGATCTGCTGAAAAAAATATCGGATAAACTGACAGCTGGAGATAGCGAAATAGATACGCAGCCGGAATCCGTGGTCAATAAATTGAGGGAAGAAAACGCGAAAATCAGCGATCTGCTGAGAGAAATCGCCGATAAATTAGCCCAAAGGAACGCAGAAATCGATAAGCAACCGGAATCTGTGGCAAATAAATTAAGAAAAGAAAATTTAAAAATAAGTAAGGTTCAAGAGTAGATTAGATTGATTTTCTAGCCCAATAAGGTAGGATATATCAATGAAAAATAGATACATAAAAAATACCCATATTTCTGAATCCCAATTTAGGAAAATTTTACGC
>JAITDB010000021.1 GCA_031282785.1 Holosporaceae bacterium | reverse complement strand
GCGTAAAATTTTCCTAAATTGGGATTCAGAAATATGGGTATTTTTTATGTATCTATTTTTCATTGATATATCCTAGCTTATTGGGCTAGAAAATCAATCTAATCTACTCTTGAACCTTGCAGAAAATATTACTATTTTACTGCGAAGAGGTTTCTTTTGGATGTAGGCCTGATATTTATCGTCTGGAAATATTCCATTGGCATGAAAAAACGCCATGAGATCGGACTTGGAATTGCAACCGATCTTGCTCATGATGTTCTTCACATGATACTGCACGTTCCGCTCGGACATCAATAACCGCGAGGCAATCACTTTGTATGATTCTCCTATTACCAACTCTTGTATCACCGACATTTCTTTTGGAGAAAATGTTATACCGGCTATAGATTCAGGATTTTCATCGACATTTGTCATCGGCTATCTCCATAACCTTCATTCAAGTATTTAGCATACCGCCGCAAGCGAGAGTTGTAAAGCATGCAAAAAATGCATTTCACAGCTGCTCCATGATTTTTTTTGAGAACATTGTTGAAATATCAAATATACTTTCTAAAAATATTTGAAATTACGCCCGAGAAATAGGCAATGTGAATACCATCAGTTGTGGTGACAATCAAAATGATAAGCCATCTCTATTATAGCATTTTTGATTAATATGATCAGTGATCACAAAAAAAAAAGTTAGAAGTACACTTCCAAAACTTGGTATTTTTTGCATTTTTTAGAAGTGCACTTCCAAAACTTGGCGTTTTTTGTATTTTTTAGAAGTACACTTCCAAAACTTGGTGTTTTTGCACTTTTTGGATATACTGTCAATGTTTTGAGATGATTGACATGATAAATAGGCCTGAATATCTAAGAAAGCTGCAGCAATTTATGCATAAGGACCTGATAAAGGTAATTACCGGCATACGACGCTGCGGAAAATCTACGCTACTGGAGATTTTTCAGAAGTATCTCCTGGGACAGGGAGTTCTTCGGGAACAAATTTTATCGATCAATTTCGAAAACGTTGATTTTGAGGGACTTACGGACTATCGAAATTTGTACGTATACATAAAAAGTCGATTGATGCCGGATAGGATGAACTATGTATTTCTTGATGAGGTTCAAAATGTGCAGAATTTTCAGAAAGCGATTGATGCTCTATACTTGTTGAAAAATATAGATCTATACGTTACTGGATCGAATGCCTACATGTTGTCTGGCGAGTTAGCGACGTTGCTTTCCGACAGATATATTACCATAAACATGCAACCGCTGTCTTTCTGGGAATACATGTCTGCGCATGCGGATAAAACAGACTTAAGTCGCAAATACCGAGATTATCTAACCAATAGTTCGTTCCCCTATGCGTTGGAATTCAGCGGCGATCGCGAGCTCATCAGGAATTATCTGAGCGATCTCTACAATACCATTGTCTTAAAAGACATCGTTGCAAGAAAAAACGTAGCGAATGTCTCTATGCTGGAGAGTGTGATACGTTTTATGTTCGCGAACATAGGCAATTTGGTTTCTATAAAAAGAATAAGTGACGCCATAACCGCCGATGGAAGAAAAATATCTACGCATACGGTGGAAAATTATCTTTCTGCGCTAACGGATAGCTATATTTTGTACAAAGCTAATCGTTATGACATTAGGGGGAAGCAGTATCTTAAAACTGGTGAAAAATATTACATAGCGGATCTGGGATTGCGCTATTTTTTGCTGGGAAGCAGAGATGTCGATATGGGACGCATGCTGGAAAATGTGGTTTATTTGGAGCTCATAAGACGCGGTTATGAGATATACGTGGGGAAAATGTATGATCGAGAGGTCGATTTCGTCGCGCTACGAAACGGAGAAACCGAATATTATCAGGTTGCTTTGACGGTGCGATCTTCTCAGACGCTAGAGCGAGAGCTATCTTCATTGGATTATATCGATGACCATAATTTGAAATATTTGATTACATTGGATGATAACCCAACGACATCCCATAATGGCATAAGACAACTCAACGCCATAGATTGGTTGCTGAGTTGAAAAATATTTTTGCCCTTGTTAGAGGGGCGCTGAAAAATCGAAAGCTTGCCTTGGATGCTCGACGTAGTGTTTTCTGTCATTATTTTGAAAAATTCTCAAAATTTTTTCCGTTTCTACTTAATAAATGATAAGATACGAGACATGAAGATTTTAGGAAAAATGAGTCTATCTTCCCGCAGATGGCTTGATAGGCAAAGCAATGATCCATATGTAAAGAAGGCTCATTTGGAGGGGTATCGTTCCAGGGCTGTCTACAAGCTTAGGGAAATAGACGACAAGTTTCGTCTAATAAAGGGGGCTCGTCGCATTGTGGATCTGGGAGCGGCGCCTGGTAGCTGGAGTCAGCTGTTGCTGCAGCGATCCGGAGGCGATGCCCGGGTCATAGGAGTGGATCTGCTGCGATTTCCTCTGCTGGACGGTCTTTGGCAGATTACCGGCGATTTCGAGGAAGAAAGCGTGCAGTCGGAGATAATCGATCGTCTGGAGGGCAAAGCGGATCTGGTAGTGTCTGATATGGCGCCGTCCGCCGTTGGGCATGCTCCAACAGATCATCTCCGAATCATGAGATTGGCAGAAAGTGCGCTCTGTTTCGCTCAATCTGTGCTAGCAGACGGCGGAAATTTTGTGGCGAAAATTTTTCAGGGGGGAGAGGAAAAAAAATTTTTGGACTCCATGAAATGCGATTTCCAAAAAGTATGTTTTTTTAAGCCCAAGTCCAGTAGGAGCATGTCGTCGGAAATATATGTTGTTGCATTAGATAAGAGACGGACCCCATGCATTTAATCGATCGTATTCGCATAGTCGCGGAGCTTTTAGATACTTTTTTTCATTCGCTGACTCCATTTGACATAGTTCTTTATGGATTTTTCAGAAAAAACAAATGGATCGGTGCAAGAGAAAGACGTGGAATCGCAGAATTTTCCTATGCTATTTTCAGAAATTTCGAAATGTTGAAGTTGCGAACCGAGCGCATCACAACCAACTACGGGAAATATTTTGTACTGGCATATCTGAAGTTGCTGGAAAAAATGTCCGACCAGAAAATCGTAGATTTATTTTACAAAAATGACACTTCTAACTGGAAATTCAGTGATTTTGATGCGAGATTTCTGAAATCGCTGGATACATCTCTGGATTTACCTCTGCATGTGAGACTCAACTATCCGCTGTGGCTGGAACCTTATCTGCTGAGAGCGTTTTCTCCGGAGCATTTGGAAAATGAAATGCTTGCCATGAATCAGCCGAGCAGCGTTGATCTTCGTGTAAATATTTTGAAGTCTGATAAAGACACCGTCAGAAAAAAACTTCAGGATGACGGATTCCAAGTGGAAGACACGAAATTTGCTCCGGAAGGTCTGCGGATTTTAAATGCCAGAATCGGTCGCAATAATCCGGTTTTGCAATCTGGATTTGCCGAAATACAGGCGGAGGGGTCTCAGTTGATAGTCAAAGTATGCAATGCGTCGCCCCAGGATCTGGTGGTGGATCTGTGTGCAGGAGCTGGCGGAAAGACTCTGGCGCTGGCTGCCGACATGCAGAATAAAGGACGGATCATGGCGCTCGATACCAATGTCATTCGGCTATCGAAGGCAAAGATTCGTCTTCGGAGAGCGAATGTCAATAATGTGTACTGTCAGGAAATCACAAATAAATGGATCAAGAGACACGCCGAATGCGCAGACATCGTGTTGGTGGACGCTCCCTGCTCCGGAACCGGCACCTGGAGAAGAAATCCCGAAATGCGATCTCGTCTATGCGAAAATGACGTTCGGGAATTGATAGAACTGCAGCAAAAAATTCTCGAAACCGCTCAATACCTCGTGAAAAAAGGCGGAAAATTAGTGTATGCCACATGCTCCGTTCTAGTGGAAGAAAACGAGGACCAGGTAAAAACATTTCTGGAAAAATTTTCGTTTTTTCAAAAAAAAGATATAGATTTCACTGCAATAGGATTTCATAATGGCAATGAAGTTCCACTGTGCACCAATGGATATCTGCGACTTTTTCCGGCGGCTCATGGCACCGATGGATTCTTCGCCGCTTTTGCTGGAAAAAAAGGATTCGGCTCTGGACTGTAGGCCGTCTGTGCTAGAAACTCAGTCTTCTAAAACGGAATTTTGTGCTGTAAAAACCGAAACAACCAAAGATTTTGTGGAAGATATTGTAGAAGTATTTGAATAATTATGGAATTAACGAAAGATCATATTCTTAGGGGGAATTTATCTCTACTGCAGCCAAAACACGGATATCGAGTGGCCGTCGACCCGATTATTTTGGCAGGTCTGGTGGAGCTAAAACCAGGCCAGAGCGTTCTGGACGTCGGTTGCGGTGTAGGCACAATTTCTCTAATTCTGAAATTGAGAAATCCCTCTGCTTCTGTTACTGCCATTGACATCGATGCTGATATCTGCGACATATGTCGGTGTAATGCAGCGGAAAATTCCCTGGAAATAGATGTTCTAAACGTCGGACTGGAAAATTTTCACGAGAATCTGTCTCACAGCGAAAAAAATTTCGATCACGTTGTCACGAATCCGCCTTTTTTCAGTCGAGAATCGTCGCGGATTTCAAATACAAAACTGCTGGCCAACTTCGAAACCCTGAAATTATCGGACTGGCTCTCTCTTTGCGTGAAAAAATTAAAAAACGGAGGCAGGTTGCATATAATTCATCATGCTTCCCGGGTCGGCGATATACTTTCCTCTTTAGACAAAAAAGTCGGAGCTCTGGAAATTACGCCGATCTTTCCCAAAAACGGCATGGACGCCATTCGAGTAATTGTCCAGGGACAGAAAGGCAGCAGAAAATCCACAAAAATCACTGGCGGACTCGTACTCCATGATAAAAACGGCAATTTTTCGGAAAATATAAAAAAAATCCTAGAATCGACAAAATAAAAAAACTTTTGCGTATAGCAATAAAATGCATGGTTCAAGAGTAGATTAGATTGATTTTCTAGCCCAATAAGGTAGGATATATCAATGAAAAATAGATACATAAAAAATACCCATATTTCTGAATCCCAATTTAGGAAAATTTTACGC